>JBAXHY010000001.1:0-73095 GCA_037138655.1 bacterium
TTTTAAGAGTTATAATACTATAACCAATAAAATGATTATTGTCAATATTTAGTGAGAACGGCTGCGTCTTCTGGTAAGTTCGATTGCCCCGCCAATTACTGCTGCGCCAAGTACAATAATCCCCCAGTTGGTTCCGTCTGATTTTTTGGACTTATTGTTGTCACTAAGTAGCGAATCGCTTATTGAAGTAACGGTAAAAAGTTCATTAGTTGTGGACGATTCGACTAAGCCTATTTTTGTTGTGTTTGGAATAGTGGTTGGAGCGGCCGTAGTAGTCGTAGGTAAAACATCGTAAATTAGGGCGAACCGATCCTTAAAACTAGCAGGGTCGGTAGATAAAGCAATAAGCGTTTGCTCGCCCGTAAGACTTGCAGGGTCTAGGCCTCGCGCCGCCATATCATTTGTAACAAGCTCTAATCCCACCTGTCCAGCACCGGCACTATGGTCGTCAAATTCGAATCCAGTCGATACGATCGCACCCGTGTCAATATTATAAGTCACCTTAAAACCGTCACCATCTTCGTCTCTTTCGCCTATTCTAGGCTTTGGCTGTGTGGTGGTTGTTGGAGCTGGCTTAGGTTTAGGTTTGGGCTTGGGGCTTGGGTTTTCATAGCCGCCTCCCCCCATAATCGGACCCGGTATAAAATCAAGTTTTATGGCGCAGCCAAGAAAATCTCCAGTCTGTGGTTGATAAACAGGAACCATATTTTGCGCGACGCAATCTTCAGGAGTAACCGCGCTTGCAGTGCCATTCATACCTAAAACGCTAATGCCGACTGCGGCTATAGCCGTGAGCACCCTGCCCGCTCGTGAAGCTTTTGGGACTCTGTCAGCATCCTGTTCATTGTCAATAACTTGCGGTACTGTATCTACATTAAATATAGGGTCATTAAAAATCTCTGAATTAGAAACATTTGTGTCGTTCATTTACTAGATGCTCCGGCTATTAACTTTGCTAATGTATAAATCTACTTTTTTTTAATAGTTAAACTTACTATACCCGATTAATGAATATTGTCAAAGTTTAGTGACTTTTCATCTGTTCTGCTACACTTATTGTATGAGTTTATCTATTGGAATCGTTGGTCTGCCAAATGTTGGCAAAAGTACACTTTTTAACGCGCTTACAGACAGTCAAATACTGGCCGCAAACTACCCTTTTGCCACAATCGAACCAAATACCGCAATTGCACCAGTGCCTGACGAACGTCTTGCTAAGTTAGCAGACTTATACGGCAGCAAAAAAATACTACCGGCTACAGTTACTTTTGTAGATATTGCCGGGTTAGTTGCCGGTGCAAGCACGGGCGAAGGCTTAGGGAATCAATTTTTGGCGCATATTAGATCTGCTAACGCCATTTTGCAAGTAGTTCGTGCGTTTACAGATACCAACGTCCTAAGATCAGACAGTAGTCGTGATCCAAAGTACGACATAGATATAGTTAATACAGAACTTGTACTTGCCGATCTTCAGACCGTTCAAAAACGCCTGCCTCGCTTAGACAAAGAAGTAAGATTAAATCCTAAACTAAAACCAATGCTAGACACCTGCGAAGCAGTAAAAGTACAACTAGAAAACGGCGCACCACTTTGGCAAAGTCCCGAACTTTTAGATAGTTACCTTAAAAATTTAGCAGACATGCAATTACTTACAGCAAAACCAATTTTGTATGTATTTAACGTCGACGAAGACTCATTGGGCGACAAAGAAACTTATGACAAATTAACTGAACTTGTAGCACCTGCTCCTTGTTTATTAATTTGCGCCAAACTAGAAGACGAACTGAGAGGCTTAGACCCTAACGACAGCCTAGAAATGCTAGAAAGTTACGGACAAACAGAACCTGGTCTTAATAAAATAATCAAAAGTGCGTACGATTTACTTGGACTACAAAGCTATTTAACTGCTGGCGAACAAGAAATTAGAGCTTGGACAATTACTGCCGGAAGTACAGCACCTCAAGCTGCAGGCGTTATTCATGGTGACTTCGAAAAAGGATTTATTGCTGCACAGGTAATTGATTACAAAGACCTAATTACTGCAGGTAGCGAACAAGCTGCAAAACAGGCTGGACGTGTACGTACAGAAGGCAAAGAATACGTAATGCAAAAAGACGACGTTGTGGAGTTTAGGTTTAATGTCACTAAGTAACTTGGAAAGAGCAGCCCGAACTCGAATTTACTTCGAGTCCGGCGCGATTAGAAAACCATTCAAATGGTTGTCTAATAGGCAAAGCCTTGTTGTGGAGTTTAGGTTTAATGTCACTAAGTAAAATTGACGCTGAATTTAAGCACATAATTACTTTTGTAAAAACACTACGTATCGAAGGACTGTCATTGGCGGTACTAATGGTCGTACTTACTTATAAGGCCGACCAGTCATTATGGTTTTTAGTGGCAACATTTTTGATTTTTGATATTAGTATGTTGGGTTATTTTGTTAACAAAAAAATTGGTGCGCTTTGTTATAATCTTGGACACAATTCTGTAATACCCACTATTGTTTTAATTATAGGATTACTTACCGATAATTTCAGTTTTCAGGTATGGGCATTTGCCTGGCTTTTTCATATAGGAATAGACCGCTCGCTAGGATACGGCTTAAAACACACGACATCTTTTAAGCACACCCATCTTGGTAGAATGAAATAACTACGCTACCCCGCTATACAAATTGATCCGACATGACGAGCCAATACTACACGAGTTCTGGTAATATTATAGTTCTTATTATTTTTAAAATATCTAAAACCATTGTGTTTATCTAATCTACGAAATAACGATATATGATCTGTTAATAATGCGTGTAGCCGATTAGCTTTTTGTTTTTGCCATAACGTAAAGTTTGTTATACCTGCTAGCGTATGAATATGAATCGATTTAACAACTCCATTTTGTTTAAGTTGAATCTTTGTTATGTCTAAAAAATTAATCCTAACTGAATTATGATTTGCGCGCCTTACATCAATCCATTCAATTTTTTTATCTGTCACACAAAGCAAAGTCGAACGACCCTTGTGCCACCCCTTTAGACAGTCCAATATAATTTCGTTGGGTTCAATCGAACGTGCAATTTTACGTACTTCATTAATTCCTATAAAACCTAGCTTTGAATCTAGTTTTACTAGCTGTGCTTGTACTTCGTTAAAAGAAACCATTCTGTTACCCTCCTGTCTACCAATATAATGCGCTTAAAACGATTTAATTACAGTGCTTTTTGTCTCTTATAAAATATGATAAATATCACAAATTGGCTATTTGTATAGAATGTGCCATCATGTAAGTATGATAGTAGTAGAAGATGACACATCACTACTAGCCACTTACTTTAAAGGTGGCACGTCTATAACTTACAAAAAAGGCGAGTTAGTAATTAGACCGCAGGAATCGCCTGAATACATATACTTTATAGAATCCGGCTATGTAAAAGCCTATTCGGTAACTAAATACGGCGAAGAAAACTTACACGTAATTAGACATTCGAACGAAATTTTTCCTTTAATTTGGACCTTTACCGAAGCCCACAAAGACGTAGCTTATGAAGTAATGGAACAATCTGTAATATGGAGACAACCCAGAGACGATTATTTAAAATACCTAAAAAGCGATCCAGCGGCCACGATGGCAATACTAAATGTAGTTATGCGTGCATACCGAACATTTGCCGAGCACGTTAACACCTTAGAATACCGAACCGTGCGCGAAAGAACTGCATCTTTTTTACTTGCATGTTGCCGAAGATTTGGCACCAAAAACGCCGATGGCAGCATTCAAATTAACGCGCCTCTTAGGCAGCAAGACATTGCAAGCAGCGTAAACGCAAGTCGCGAAACCACAGGACGCGAACTTTCGGTACTTACCCGTCAAGGTCTAATAGAAGTAACCGACCGATACTTTATTGTGATTAATCCTTCAAAATTAGAAGCTATGTTATAAATTAAGCTTTTTCTAATATTGGCTGCAACTGTCTTGCCAGCTCTGCAATATTACCGGATCTCATATTTTCTGTAAAAACTGTGACCGTAAATGTATGACCACTTTTTGGACTGACGTTTGCACTGTCATGCCAATCAGTTTCCGAAAAACCAACCTTATCGCCTACTTTCATATTGTTAAAGCCAGAAGGAAGCCCAGTTCTGTGCTGTTGATTGCTCATAGCATCCTGAAGCCGTTTTGTGCTTAAACTACTAAGTCCCTCACCCGTTGCTACCTTTTTAGTAACCAATGCAGCGTCGGCTGTTGTAGTCATAAAACTAGCCATCGATGTATTTGTAAGTCCCAGTGCAGTAAGCCTAGATTGCAATGTGTTTTTGCCCATTTCGTTCATCATTTTTTCGGCACATGGACTGTCTGAATATTGAATCATCCGAGTTATGCAGTCAAACCTGGTGTACCCGTTTAAAAAAAGTTGATTGCCGTCATTAAGTCCTGCGTCTATATCTTGAATAGACACATAAGCAACATATAGCTTATAAATACTTGCTGTAAAATACTGTTTATCTGACTGGCTAGATGCAAGTACTTGCCCGCTTACTGTATCTAAAATAGTGACACTTGCCTTTTGTTGATATTTTTTTACCCAAGAATCAACGATCGCCTGAACTTCGACTGGGTTAACTTGTTCTGTATTTAATACTTTGGTTGCACTAGAATTTTGATCTGTTATTGGCGTAAATACAAAGGATTGTTCGCTAGCGTAAACCATATTATGAGACGACCATATTACTGCAAAAACCTGTACTCCTACAAATAATAAGCAGGCCAAAAATACCGAAAAGAAGGCTGTTAAACTAGCCCTTATAGTGCGCGTTTTGGTTAGCGAACGGTTTGCATTGTAGCGCAGCTTTGACGGCGCCAAAACAACCGTCAGCATATTGCCGACTGTCATTTATTTTTCCTACGTAAGTTTTTTTCTCTGTTTGTGCGAGTGTTTTTAATTTTTACACTTTACTTAGTAAGTGTAGCGCTAATGCTTGGTATTTTGCAATAGGTAAAATCGTTCCAGGTTTCCTTTAGCCCCGGCAACATCATCATAAGACAACCCCAATACGGGTTTTCTCATCGCGCCGGGTTCGAAGTAAATTCGAACTTGGGCTGCTCTTTCCTTAGCATCATATCTTATTAAGAAGGTAAAATCGTTCCAGGTTTCCTTTAGCCCCGGCAACTTCTGAGTCGGCTTTGTCGGTAATTAAAAAATATTGCCTAGACCACGTTTCAAAGTTTCGTAAAATGTCTCGCCGTATGGTGTCGTTTTTAATAATACCTTTGTTTATTTGCTCTTTGCCGGCTTCGAATTGCGGTTTAACCATAGCAACTATTTGCGTACTTTTATTTGTCAATTTAGATACGCTTGGCAGTATGTCTCGTAAACTTATAAAAGACACATCAATCACAACAATATCAATTGCTGTATCTGTTACAAAGTTTCGAATATCTGTTTGTTCGTGAAGTTCAATCAATGGATTACTGCGCAAACTTGGGTGCAGTTGATTTGTTCCAACGTCAACGGCTATTACATTTTTAGCCCCATGCTGAAGAGCGTAATCAGTAAAACCGCCAGTGCTACTGCCAACATCCAAAACAGTTTTGTCTTTAAATTCTAATTTTAATTTTTGTGCTACGCTAGCAAGTTTTAAACCCGCCCTACTAACATATCTATCTTCAGCGGTAACTTTAATATCGTCACGATCATCTACCAAAAAACTAGCAACGATTTGTGTTTTACCGTTTACTTCTACAAGTCCCAACTTAATAAAATTTTCGGCGCTAGAACGGCTAGCAACAAGTTTGCGAGCAAATAAAGTCTTATCTAAACGTAGCTTCATAATGTGATGATATCCTCTGCTGGCATAGCAAGTAAACTGTTTAATTCATAGCCTTGTTCGTTAGTCATTTTGTTTACACACCATGCACCCAACCGTGCACCCCACGAATAGTTATTGTTTTTTTCATATAACCAAGAGTGTGGTGATTGATTTTTTGGAGTTTGGTAAGGAACTTGTTCGTAAAACAAGGGGTCGCTATACAAATTGTCCAATACGTCTTCGCCGTCTATATTATCTTCTAAGATTGTGTGTTCTTTTGGTATCTTAAAAATATCATGCTCAACAGATGCCTGAACTACATGCGCAAGACCTTCTGAGGCTATAATTTCTATGAGCGTATAATCCTGCGGAAAGTATTTTTCTCGAGTGCAACGTACCATTTCGTGCGCACATACAGATGTTATTTCAGGGAACAAGCTTCCTAATTTTTTATACTTTAATTCAGAGCTTCTAAAATACAAATCAAAGGTAGTTAACGATATAGAACCTCCTCTTGCCGGTTCTTTATATTTTCCTAAATAAGGAAGGACTCTGGTTGCGGTAGATTCTATACCTAAAGAATTTTCTAGGTATTGTTCTGCTAACTTAATGGCCGGGCGTAGTTCGTTAGCCATATACCTACGAACACTGTTCGTCCAATATCCTGGCTGAAAATCTAACGATGCTCTAACCGAATCATTCATATTTTATTTTTTTACTTCTTGCGTTCTCTGTATGCACCCGTCGTTGTATCGACACTAATAATATCACCCGTCTTAATAAAAGCAGGTACGCGTACTTCTACTCCTGTTTCTAGGGTAGCTGGTTTAGTAACATTACCACTAGTATCGCCGCGCGTTACGTCTTCTGTATATGTAACTTCTAGGTAGACGTTTTTAGGTAATTCTACGTTAATTGGTTTGTCGTCAAAACTTTGCAATATAACTTTATCACCTTCTTTAAGATAGCCCGAACCATCACCGACCATGTCGGCGCTAATTTCGAACTGTTCAAAAGTTTCTTCGTTCATAAAGTAAAATACGTCACCCGTATTATACAAATACTGAACATTTTGCTTAGATACGTCTGCAGGTTCTAGTTGTTCGTTTCCTTTAAAAGTCTGAGCTAAAACTTTGCCGTCTAACAAGCTTTTTATACGAAGATTAACTATACTACCGCCACGACCTACAACTTTTTGATTGTAATCTACAACTATGTAAGGAACGCCTTCCATCTGAAAAACGATGCCTTTTTTTAGTTCTGTAATACTGTATCCTGCCATTAAATTCTCCTGTTTAGCTATATTCTGAATCGTTTTTTAAACTAATTATTTAGCCTAAATCTTTAAAAAGAACTAGTTGCTAGAAACAAAAGGAAGTAATGCAATGTGTCGAGCGCGTTTAATTGCACGAGCCAACTGACGTTGTTGCATTTCTGTAAGACCGGTTTTTTTGCGGCTTTCGATTTGTCCGTATTGGTTTACGTAACGCAATAATGTTTTAAAGTCTTTGTAGTCAAAAAATGCTACATCTGTTCTGTGTTTAAATATCTTTGCCATTTGGCTTCTCCTGGTTCTGTTGTTAAATTACTCTTGTGTTCATTAAAAATTGTATAGTCTAAAGGATTTTGAGCAGTGCGATCTGGGATGAAAGCCGATTTCAATCAGTTGAGCCGTACGCACGTACGGTGATACTTATTGACAATCGAACTTTCGCACAGAGCGTGCACTCACAAATTCTTTAGAACGGGATGTCGTCGAGGTTAATAGGCTCATCGCCAATATCTTCGATAACTGGCGCAGCTTTTTTAGCTGGCTTTGGTGCGCTTGCAGCAGGTGCTTTATGCTCTTGGCCGCCATCTTCATGTCCGGCTTCTGAACGATCACCACCCTGCGCGCCACCCAAAAAGGTTACATCGCTGGCGTTAACTTCTACTTTAGTTCGCTTTACGCCGTCTTTTTCCCAGCTACTACTTTGTAAACGACCGTTAACTAGGCAGGGTCGACCCTTGCTTAGGTACTGGCTTACGCGTTCGCCCAATGGACCCCACGCAACTACGTCTACATAATCTGTAACTTCTTGCCAATTACCGTCAGTACCTTTGTAGCTTCTGTTTAGCGCAAGGCTAAAACTACAAATACTCTGACCGTTTGGTGTTGCGCGTAGCTCTGGATCCCTTGTTAGGTTTCCCATTAAGATTACTTGGTTAAAACTTCGTGCCATAGTGGCATCCTCCTTACAAGAACTATGTCTTGGATGTTAATTGTATTATCAAAGTACGCCTGTTTGCCTATGCTAGTCAAGGACTATTATTTATCGTCGCGGTTGCTGCGTCGTCTTGGACGTTCGTCTTCGTCTTCGTCAGTCTTTTCGTCGTCGTCGTTTGCATGTTCGCCACGTGCAGCTTGTTTAGCTGCTTTTTCTACGCGAAGAGTTTCGGCTTTTTCGATCTTTTTAAGATCAGGACGAGTAATCAAAAAACGAATAACTTCGTCAGTGATATTAAGACTGTCGTTTAGCTTTTTAACACCACTTGTAGGAAGTTCAAGCGTGTAAATTACATACACTGCATGTTCTTGCTTAGCGATTTTATAGGCCATTTTTCGGTTGCCCCAATTGTCAACTTTAACAATCTTGCCTTCTGATGCCGAAATCTGTTTTTCGACTTTTGCTGTTGCCTTTTCTAGATCAATTTCTAGATCAGGGTGGTAAAGTACTGCTAATTCGTACTGTTCCATAGTGTCCTTTCGTTAAAGGTGGGAAATGAATAATATTTGATATTTGATATTTGATAGTTAAAAATTTCAACTAGCTCATACTAAATATTATCTATTTATCAAAACTTCCTTTGGTTTCTAACTTACGTACCTAAGAGTCGTAAGCTGAAGTTAGTTTTTAATACTTATATTATATCTGTTTTAAGAGTATTTTACAAGAATAATTCCCGGATTAACCTTAGCGTAGTACGTCGTCAAATGGATGAGGGCCTGAATCTTGGTCTTGAATATCAACAGAATCTTCTTCATCGGGTGCATCAGTACCAAACACTTCGTCCATACTTCTAACTAACACGTCACGAGGCTTGGCACCGCTTGCGCTACCAACTATGCCCTGTTCTTCCATTTGATCAATCAAACGGCTGGCACGTCCGTACCCAATGCGTAGGCGACGCTGTAGTAGGCTTGTGCTTGCCTTTTTATTGTCGATAACAGTTTTTACTGCGTCTTCCCACATATCGTCATCGGCGCTGTCTTTGGCGCTATAGTCGGCCACTACGCCACCCTTGCCATTAAGTTGAACAGGTTGGCTAACAACTTCATCATCGTACTGCGGAGGTCGTTGCATACGTAAAAAGTCTGTAACTTTTTGTGTTTCTTCTAAGGTAATAAGCGCACCCTGGACACGCTTTGGTTTTGGCATGTCGGCTGTACTAAATAACATATCGCCCATTCCTAAAAGTTTTTCGGCTCCGGCGCCGTCAATAATTGTACGGCTGTCGATCTGACTTGCAACCGTAAAAGCAATACGTGCAGGTATGTTGGCCTTGATTAAACCTGTAATAACATCAACACTTGGACGCTGTGTAGCTAAAACCAAATGTATACCAACGGCACGTGCTTTTTGAGCTATTCTTACAATCAATGATTCTACGTCACGTGCTGCCATCATCATAAGATCGGCAAGTTCGTCTATGACGATTATGATATACGGCATTCGTTCGGCATTAGACGTATTATATTCTTCAATATTTCGTTTTTTATCTGCTGCCAATGCGCGGTATCGTCTTTCCATTTCTGACACTGCCCATTTTAGTGCGCTAATACACTTTTCGGGTTCTGTAATAACAGGAGTCAATAAGTGTGGAATGTCATTATAAATATTAAGTTCTACGTGCTTTGGGTCGACCAAAATAAGCTTCATATCGCTTGGACTATTGCGGTACAAAAGACTAGTTAGCAATGTGTTTACCATTACTGACTTACCGGAGTTTGTTTGACCTGCTATTAACACATGGGGCATTTTTTCTAGGTTGGCGACTACTGGAATACCAGCAATATCTCGTCCCACAACAAATCCAAGTTTGCCGCTGCCGCCTACTGTCTTCCACTGCTCACTTTCTAATACACTTGCAATACGAACAGTCGCCGCAGTTAAGTTTGGTACTTCGATACCTACTGCTTTTTGCCCAGGAATAGGTGCCTCTATACGTATACTTTGAGCCGCAAGACTATAGGCCAAGTTGTCGTCTAACGCTGCAATTTTACTAAGTTTAACTCCGGCAGGTGCCTTTATGGTGTACTGCGTAACGCGTGGACCAACGTTAGCCCCTTCCATTTCTACTTCATAATTAAAGTTTTCGAATGTTTCGCGAATAATATCTGCATTGCCGTTAACGTCACCTGCATTTGCTTTGTCTTGCTTTTGATTTAAAAGCGCTATTGGTGGAATTTGCCAATCTGCATCATTTGCAGCAGTCAACGCCTGATGATCTTCTTCTTTTAGCAATACTTTTGGCACACTGTTTTTTAAACTACTTCTGCTTGTACTTTGTTCAAATGGAACACCTTCGGTTAATTTAAAGCCTTTTTCGGCGGCTTGTTCTTTAAGGTCAGACAGGTCAGTATCTTTGTCTGTATTTTTTAAATTCTTAAACGGTGCTTTTAGGACATACAAAATCGCAGCCATCGGCACGCCAAACGTCCAGCAAAATACTAATATTGTGGTTATTAAAAGAATTATAGCCGCTAAATATTTACTAAATATCGCCAGTCCTAATCCGCCAAATAGTTTACCTACCGATCCACCGTGGCCACCAGTCCAAACTGTAGTAGCAGTAGATGCGTTTATAGTTTGTGTAGCAAATGTAGCGTGCAGTAAAGACGATCCTGTTACTAACAACATGAGCATGCTTAATATCTTTAAAAATGGAATTTTATGTTCTTCGGTTTTAAACTTGTATACACCCCAAAAAACTAAAGATACAGGTGCAAAATATGCCGCCCAACCAAAAACTGAGTAAACTCCGCTAAACATTCCCTTAGGCAAAGGTCCGCCCTGCCCAAAGCTACCTATAAGTAAAAACAATGCTACTACAAATAACATCACCGCCCAAACCCCACGTAAAAACATGTTAGGTTCGCGTTCTACTCTTACTTGTTTTTTGCTACTTCGTTTTTTCTTTTTAGCCATAGAAGTTATTATACCGTGTTTATGTTTAAGTTACCTAGGAACACTATACCACAAATATGTAAATTTTACAACTACTAATTGGACTTAGTCTGTACGAGCGTCTTGTCCAAGCAGGCTTGCACGCATTTGAGCAAAGCGATCCTGTTGATCTTGAGCTTGCTGTTCGGGAGTTTTAGGCTGTTGTTCACTGCCGCGTGCTGGATGGTTGTCGTTGTTTTGCTTTTCGTTCTTACCACCAATAACGTTTATTACAGGTATAACAATCGGCGTACGCTGAGTTTGTTCGTACAAAAAGTGCGTGATATGATCTTTTAATTCTGCTTTAAATCTGTCTAGGTCGATTCGCTTAAAGCGTTGACCTACGGCACGACGAAGTTCTGTTCGGAACAAGTTCATAAGCTCTTCGTTGTCACGCATATAAATAAATCCACGACTAATAATGTCTGGGCTTGTTAGTAGTTGACCAGTCTTTTTGTCGACGGTCAAAATAACAGCGACTAACCCTTCTTCGGCCAAAACAAGACGGTCTTTAACTACAATGTTACTAACCAACGCGCCAGACTGGTCAACCAAAACGGTTCCGTGTGGCACTTCGCCAACCATGTCCATTTTGTCTTTAGTAAAGCTTAACACCTGACCGTTGTCGGCGTTAATTGTGTTGCCGCGTGGAATACCTTCTTCTACAGCAATTTCGATATGGTATTTTTTAGCTGTAAAGTCACCATAAATTGGCACAAAAAACTTTGGCTTGGTCATTTTAATCATGTCACGGTATTCTTCTACGCTGGCGTGGCCAGAAACGTGGAGTGGACCACAACCGTCAATTTCGCGGGTTTCGTGCCTAAATACGTGTACGCCCTTGCGGTAAAGTTCGTCTACCATTGACCTAATAAGACTGTCGTTACCGCTGTAAGGAATAGGCGTGCTAGATAAAATAACACTGTCTTGCGCCTTAAGTTTTACGTGCTTGTGTTCGCCGGCACTCATACGCATAAGAGCACTGTTTGGTTCGCCTTGGCTACCAGTACAAACTACTACTACATCGGTGTCCTTCATTGTTGCAACATTAGCAATTGGTACAAAAGTACCTTTTGGAACACGTACAAAGCCGTTTCGCACAGCCATTTCTAGCGTGCTAATCATGCTTCGGCCGTCCATAGCCACTTTTTTATTGTGGTGGACAGCAGCGTTAATAATCATTTGTACACGGTTCATATTGGTACTAAACAATCCAACAAAGATACGACCTGGTGCGGTGTCCATAATGTCGACAAAGCTTTGTTCGATGGTACTTTCACTAGGGGTACGTCCTGGGCGTTCGGTAGTAGTACTTTCGGACAATAATGCCAATACGCCTTCGTTTCCTAGTTCTTCTAAACGTTCGATGTCTGTACGTTCGTGGTCTAATGGGTTTGGGTCTAACCTAAAATCGCCTGTATTAATAATGCGCCCAACAGGAGTGTCTACGATTACAATCGTGCTTCCAGGTATAGAGTGAGTTACTCTTACAAGTTCTACAAAGAACACTCCGACTTTTAGTCGTTCGTGTGTGTTTTCGTTCATTATTACTGCACGAAGTTCAAAACCTTCAGGCATTGGCAAGCCAAAGTTCTGAAAAATTTCTTCTACACGTCCAATAGTAAAACGACTTCCGTAAATAGGTGCCGGAAAAAGTGGCACAATGTGAGGTAATCCACCAATGTGGTCAAGGTGGCCGTGAGTAATTACATAACCACGAATTTTACTTCGAATAGATTCTAGGTAGGTTGTGTCGCATATACCATAATTAATGCCCGGCAAATCTACACCAAGGTCGTTACCACAGTCAATTATAAGTGCGTCATTTTGGTATTCTAGTAGCATCATGTTTTTGCTACCACCACCATCCATACCGCCAATACCTATAATTTTTAAGGTAGCGCTACCAGTGTCTAGGTAATTTGCGCGTTGCGCTTGTTCGCTAGTGTCTGCTGTAAGATACTGATTTACTATTCTTTCGGCGTCGCTTTGAGTGCGTTTTTGTGCACGTATAGCTTCGCCACGACTGGCACTTCGACTAGCGCTAGTAGTTGCCTGTAGCTTTGGTCTTGGCTGTCCGCCGTTTCTGTTGTTTTGAGGTCGGTTATTACCGCCTTTATTCTTATTTTTTTGTTCCATAAATGGTTCCTTAATTTTTAATATAATTTAATTTCGAATTATTTTTTTGACGCCGTTTATTAGATTTCGGATCGTCAGGTATGCGCTAACTAATGCTGCACAGTACAAGGCTATTGCACCAGAATCAATTGCCCACGAACTTAGTCCGTATGTGATTCCAGCAAAAACAAGTCCCATGACCAGCAGAACCCAAGGGTTCTGCATGGCGCTAGCGAATTGTTTATTATTTTTTGCCATTTCCCACCTCTACGTTCAAATCTTTTAGAATATCCAATGCCTGATTTTGACCATTATTTAACTCTAGTTTTCGAAGTTGCCATGCCGTCTGCTTTTTCATTATCCGGCGGGTAATCATTAGTGTTATCAAAATAATAACTCCAAAACCGCCCCATCCAAACAATACGTCTTTCGATTTATCAGAATAGCTACTCATGAATATTACCACTATGGCAATAAGAAGACCGGTTATCCTGTCAATCACTATATTTCTCTTGTAAATCACTAGTCGTTCACCAGTTAAAAACTTACCCCATCTACCGTAAACTGCCATTATTATCCTTTTAGTTCTCGTTCGGCTTGTTTCATACTAAGGTTTAGTCGACCTTTTTCGTCAATTGCCATTAGTTTAACATTAACATAATCGCCGACTGAAACTACGTCACTAGGCTTATTAACGCGTTCGTCACTCATTTCAGAAACATGCACCATGCCGTCGCGGCCTGGTAAAATTTGCACAAAGCAACCAAAATCTAGAACACTAACAACTGGTACGTGCTTATAAATAGTTCCAACTTCTGGATCCTGTGTAATGTCACGAATCATTTGTTTAGCTGCTTCAATAGAAGCGCCGTCTGGACTAGAAATCATGACTAGACCGTCTTCTTTGATGTCAATTTCGGCACCGGTTTCGGCAATAATCTTGTTGATCATTTCTCCGCCTTTACCAATAACTTCACGAATCTTGTCAGGGTTAATCTGAATAGTTTCTACACGTGGAGCGTATGGGCTAAGTTCGGCGCGTGGTCGATCAAGTGTAGTTAGCATGTGTGCCAATATATGCGCACGGCCTTCTATTGCCTGTTGTAATGTTTTTGCTAAAACTTCTGTTGGTAGTCCATGGACTTTCATATCCATCTGCATTGCAGTAATACCTTTTTTAGTTCCAGTAACTTTAAAGTCCATATCGCCAGCAAAATCTTCGGCGTCTTGGATGTCTGTTAATATAACCACTTTATCGCCGTCTACAATTAATCCCATTGCAATACCGCTAACAGGTGCTTTTAGCGGTACACCAGCATCCATAAGACTAAGTACGCTGCTACATGTAGCAGCCATACTAGTAGAACCGTGTTGGCTCATAATTTCGGTAACAGTACGAATAGTGTATGGAAACTCTGTTTCTGATGGAATAACTGGTAGTAGTGCCCGTTCTGCTAGCGCACTGTGACCGATTTCGCGGCGTCCAGGTGATCCCAATCGCTTAACTTCTCCTACTGTCCATCCTGGGGCGTTAAAATGGTGCATGTAGCGTTTTTCGCCCTGGAATTCCATAGTGTCAATCATTTGTGCGTAGCTAAGTGGTGCCAAAGTAGTAATGTTCATAGCCTGCGTAATACCGCGGGTAAACAAACTACTACCGTGAGCACGAGGCAAAAAGCTAACTTCGCTAGAAAGTGGACGAACTTCGGTTAGTTTTCGGCCATCAGGACGAACGCCTTCTTCAAGTATTCCAGTTCTTACATCTTTGTTGACAGCTGATGCATAAGCATCGTGATAATCGTTGCTTACTTTAGCAAATTCTTCTTCGCCTAGTTCTTCTGTAAAATGAGCCTTCATTCCTTCTAATAGTTCATGAAGAGCTGCATGACGATCTTCGTACGCTCCACGAACTTTTTTACCCATTTTACCCTTAAGCCAAGCGTTAACGCTGGTTTGAATATCTTCGCTAGGAAGTGAAAGTGCATAATCCAATGGCTTTACACCAAGTTTTTTAACAAGTTCTCGTTGTAAGTCTAATGCGGGCTGAAAAGCCTTTTGTGCAAGTTCTAAAGCTTCTACTACAAGCTCTTCAGACACTTCGTTTGCGCCAGCTTCTACCATCATTACGGCGTTATCTTTGCCAGCTACAAATAAGTCTAAATCACCTGCTGCTAATTGATCACGGCTAGGAAAAGCGACTAACTTACCATCTTCGGTACCAATTCGTAGGCCGGCCACAGGACCGTCATAAGGAGCACCGGCAATCATAAATGCAGCGCTTACTGCAATCATAGCAATCGCATCAGGACGGAATGTTGGGTCCATGCTTAATACTGTTGCGATACCTTGTACTTCGTGTCTAAAACCTTTTGGCCATAGCGGTCTAATTGGGCGGTCAATAAGACGGCCTATTAAAATAGCTTCTTCGCTTGGTCGACCTTCGCGCTTAATAAATCTGCTGCCACTTATTTTGCCAGCTGCATAAAAGCGTTCTTCATATTCGATACTAAGAGGAAAATAATCAAAACCCTTTAATGGAGTCTTGCCTATCATTGCAGTACCTAAAATTACTGTTTCGCCGTATCGTACGATTACGCTTGCGCTGGTTCTAAAACCAACTCTGTGTACTTCTAAACTAAGTTCTCGGCCACAAAAGTCAGTTTTTACGCTGACAATGTCTTTTCCTAATGGATTGATTGTTGGCATGAAGTAAGTTCCTTTCTTTTTTTAGTAAGGATTGGTGCTAGAAATAAGAAACAAATTTCAAATATACACTTTATTATTTAGTGATATATCTGTTGTTGTTTCTTACACCCAGAGGCCCGTCCTTTATTTACTTCATTCCGCGCCCGATATGTTCGGACAATAGTAGAAATAAACTAAGTTACTTAACCGTTAATTAACGGCGAAGACCAAGCTTTTTGATAAGTGCTAAGTAGCTAGCTGCGTCGTTTGCTGCGATATATTTTAATAGTTTTTTGCGTCGACCAACCATTTGCATCAATCCACGGCGTGTTGCGTGATCTTTTTTGTTAACCTTTAAGTGTTCGGTTAATTCGATGATGCGTGAAGTTAGAACAGCTACTTGTACTTCGGGTGCTCCGACGTCAGTTTTGCTTGCTCCGTAAATGCTAGTAATCTCTGCTTTTTTCTCTGTTGAAATCATATCTTAGTTCTTACTTTATCATATCCGTATCTGTTATGCAACAAGATTTACTAAAAACTTGTTACTCCGCTAATGGCTTTGTATCTGTTAATATGTTTTTTAAGATTAGCTCAAAGTCCATATTGGTCATTTTTACAGAGTTAATTAGCAAAAAATCACCTACTTTTGTACGTCGTAGATCGCTTAAATACGCTCCAACTTGCAATTTATTTCCGGCGTCCCTCGCTAGGCTTCTGATATAAGTGCCGCTGCCGACGTGAGCAACAAATTTAATAACCGGATAATTGTAATCGATTTCGCTTATCTGTTTAATTACAACTTTTCTTGGTTCTAATTTTACCGTTTCGCCTTTTCGGGCTGCCGAATAAGATCTGACTCCGCCAACTTTAATAGCACTAAACTGTGGCGGAATTTGTTCAATTTCGCCCACAAAACTCATAAGCGCCTCTTTTACTTCGTTAAGTGTAGGAATAGTCGTGCTTACCTGAGTTAAAGTGCCTTCGGCGTCGTCTGTTGTACTGTTAAACCCAAGGTTCATAGTACATTCGTAAATCTTATCTTTTACAGTTAGTTCGGGTACTTTTTTAGTGTATTTGCCAATCGCTAAAACAAGTAAACCAGTAGCAAGTGGATCAAGTGTACCAGTATGACCTACCTTCACTTTGCGTGAAGGAGTCGCTTGTCTTTTGTCGCTAGTCGCCGGTGCTTCTGACTGAAGACTAGTAACTAATGACTGCTGACTGCGTAGCACGCCACGAACCTTTGCAACCACGTCAAAACTTGTCCAGCCCTTTGGTTTGTCTACTAACAATAATCCATCCATAATCTATAGATTACAGTCTTTAGCTTTAAAATTACAATTGCTGTGGATTTGAATCTATTTGCGGTGTAGGCCCGCTAGGGTTCATGTAGCTGTGATTGTTGGCAGTTGGCGAAAAGTACTGAGGCATCATCGGCGGCGGTACTGGAGGCGGCGACATAGGGTCTACGGGTGCAACAACCTGCGTTGGCGTAATTATGTTAGATTGTTGCAGCACATCAGCTACTGCGGCCATAGGTTGAGGCAATGCGACAGCTGGCGGCGCCGGAATTGGCATATCTGGAACAATTACTTCTGGCATCATTGGAGCGTCAGCAACAATGTTTGGCGTTTCGAACGCACCTTCGTCAGCACCAACATGAGGACTATGAACGTCTTGTTCTAGTTGAGCCAGTGTATCCGATGCTTCTGTCGCACCTGCACTGCTAAGTTCTGGCAATGCATATTCTGGCATTGGCGGAAATGCCGGTTCTGGAGTCGGCATAATTAACTCTGGCTGAACCACAGGTTCTACGACCGGACTTTGCACCGATTCAGCTTGTACTACTGGCTCGCTAGGTTGCGGTACAGTTGGGGCTGGAGCAAAAGCAGCTAAAGGATCATACTTTTCTTGGTTTATTGGTTCTATTACTTTGTGTCCGTCGCCAGAAATGTAACTATTTTCGTTAGTTGGTTCTGGTGGATTATTTGCTTCAGACTCGAGTTTTTGCTGCAGTTCCTTGTTTTTTAATGCTTCGGCTTCGGCGGCAAGACGTATTTCTTCTTGAAGTTTTAGATTGCCCTGATCATCGATGTGAATATCGTTTTCTTCTATATCCTGAGCACCATCATCGTGCGATATTTCTATTTCTCCGTCTGGTTTAGGAATGTCTTCTATTACAGCTGGTGTTTCTAGTTCGCCAGGTTGATTCAATTGAGCATCAGAATCAGTAGGCAAAACAGGTTCTGGAACTACTTCTACTGGTTTAAGTTTTTCGGCAATTAATTGCTGATTTGCACCTGCAGCCATAAGCTGAGCACTCATTGTCATAACCTTAGGACTGGTTTTATTATTACTAAAACGATCTGTCTCAGAAACTATACCGGTTAAAAAGGCTGTAGACATTTGGCTATCTAGCAAGCCACTCTGAAAGGATTCAGACACACTAACCAGCATCTCAGAAAGACTACTTGCAGATGCGTCGTTCCAATTAATTCCGCCAATTTCGCTAGTGACTTCCCCAGCAGATACGCCAATAATTATTGCGTCGTGCAAAATTCTACCGTGCGCAACTATCGCAGTATCAATATCGTCTTTATTTGTAACGCCTAAAGCTACAACTACATCAACATTAAAATCACCCTGGCTAAATTCTAAATCTTTATCAGAAATACTTGTTCTGTAAGGAGTAATAAAAATTCGTACTACTTCGTCCTCTACTTTATACCTAAGCTTGTCGGCTTTTGATTTGTCTAAAGCGATTATAAAATCTCTAAGGCTGTCTGTGTTTTGTTCGAATGTTTTTTGAGGTTGCAAAAATTGAATAGTAGAAGGCACTTCACCACTAAATACTGCAGTAGCGTGCTTACCTAACTTATTTAATAACAGGGTAAAACCTATACATGCCGACAGTTGATCTACTGTGGGATTTTTACTTACTGTAACTAAAATATTAGTCGCTTCTTTAATGCGTTCGACTGCTAATTGCTTTGGGTTTGGTTCCATATTTGTTTGCCTGTGCTTTTTGTTTTTTTGTTAGCTCACTTCGAACATACCATAAGCGCATACTTATGGCAAGAACGAATTTTACAAAAAACGTAAAATAAGTTACTGTTATATGTGACAATAAAAAACATAAGCAAGAAGGTAAAAACTACAATGCCAATCATTAAATCAGCTAAAAAGCGAGTACGAACCGCTAAAAAAGCTACAGTGCGTAATTCTAAGACTAAAAAAGGTTTACGTGGAGCTTTAAAAGCTTTTCACGGAAAAATAACTGGCAGCACACATTCTAGTGCACAAAGCGCAATAGACAAGGCTGTTAAAAAAGGCGTAATGAGCAAAAACAAAGCTTCTCGCCGTAAGAGTCAATTAGCTAAAAAAGCTAAAGCTGCTGGTCACAAGCCAGCTGCAGCAGTCAAAAAAGCTGCTCCAGTTAAAAAGGCAGCTCCTGCTAAAAAAGCTGCTCCAGTTAAAAAAGTAGTTGCAAAAAAACCAGCTGCTAAAAAAGCAGTAGCCAAGAAAAAATAGTTATTTAAATAGCTAACCAAACGGTCACAATTGTGGCCGTTTTTTTATTACTAAATACTAAGAAAAAGTATGAAGTTTTTTAAAATATCGTCAGGATCAACACTTACAGTTTTTATTGCATGTTCAGATTCTGCTAACTTAGTGACGTAAGATTTTAGTTCAGAATAAGTACGCATGCTTGCTAAGCTTAAACTTTTTTTAGCGACATACGGGCTAATACCCGATTCTGCGGCAATCTGATCAGAACTTTTTTGACCCGCCGTTTTAATAAGTAGCAAAATATGAAGTTGCCAAACAAATAATGCCTCTATTGCAAGCGGTTCAATTGCCTGAGCACGTTGATCGTCGTATAAATAAAATGCTCTGGCTACGTTGCCGCTAAATGCAGCTTCTATTAGATCAAAAATACTACTTAAAGGAGCTTGCTCGGTTAAAAGATCAATTGTCGTACGTGTTACCGCTACGTCATATAAAAGTAGTTTATTTAGTTCGCTAGACAGTAGTTGTTGTCCCGCCCCAACTCTAGAAACTAAGTAATTAGCATCACTAATAGCTATACTGCCGCCCCTTGCCTTTGCTTCAAGGGTTAACCAATTAGGCGCATTTTTAGCGTCAATTTCTATAAACTCTTTAAGGTCGGTTAATTTTTTTAGAGTTTTAAAAAATACACTACGCTTATCTATTTTTGGTTCTACAATAATTAATTCTGTGACGTCAGACAATGATTCAAATATCTTTTCTAAAGATTCGTTTGCTGTTTTATTTGCAGCTAAACCTTCCATGATTATCATTCGCTTAGGACTTAAAAATGGCATGGCCGACAACACATCTAATATTTTGCCAGTTTCCCATTCGGCTACATCAATTGTTTCTAGTGCCAAATCTCCATACTCAGCAATAAATTTATTACGTTCAAGCAACAAAGCCTGACGTAGTAAAAAACTATTTTGACCAACTAAACTTTTAATCATTAACTACTATTGTACCGTGACAAGGGTTAATAAAATATTAATTATGCTTTTGGCATGTAGGACAAACATGAGTTCCACGACCCGCAACACGTATTTTTATAATAGTTGTGCCGCAATTTGGACAAGGTAAATTTTCGCGCCTAAACACGCGGGCAAATTCCATATAGCTTCCCTTTTTGCCTTCGGCATTAACGTAATTTTTATTAGTACTGCCTCCTTTTTCTATGGACAGTTTAAGAACAAAAATAATTTCATAATGAAGCACTTTTAATTTTGAAACAGGTACGTCAATTACCTTTGTTGCAGGATGAATTTTAGCTCCCCACAAACTTTCATCTGCGTATATATTACCGACTCCCGCCAATACAGTTTGATCCAATATTGCAGCTTTGATGGTTGAATTTTTTTTACGTTGAAGTCTATGAATAAAAACTTTACTCGTAAACTCATCAGTCAAAGGCTCTGGCCCAACTTTTTTAAAAAAGTCCAATTCAGGAACTTGTATTGTAGGCATTAAACGCATCCAACCAAATTTTCTTTGGTCATTAAAATACAGTTTTGATTTATCTGTAAATTCAATAATTACCCTTGTTGTTTTGTCTGGTAATACTCCTACAAGACTGTCACTCGGGTGTCCTGCGCCAAAATGTTCCCCGGCTTCGTTGTTCTGGGTTCTGGGTTCTGGGCTCTTGGTAATTGCACTACCTAGAACCGAGAACTTAGAACTTAGAACTGGTTTTTTTGCTACAAAAACTAATTGTCCGGTCATTTTTAAGTGACAAACAATTGTATAGTCTGTAGATAAATCAATGAGTAATACTTTTGCTCGCCTGCGGATTCCAACAATATGTGCACCTATTAAAAATGCATTTATGTCGTTTTGCGAATTAGGAAAACCCTTAGGCCAATCAAAATTAACTGTACTAACTATTTTATTTGGCAATAATCTAGCTAATCCACTACGAACGGTTTCTACTTCGGGAAGCTCTGGCATAATCTAATTATAGCAATCTAGAGCTATCATAGTTCCAGCTTGCTATAATTAACTTAAGATGGACTTAAAAGACATACTAAAAGGACGAAACATTCCACAAGAACCACCCGAAAGCCTGGCCTTAAAAAAGTACGTCCAATCAAAATATAATGTAGCTACGCAGGTTATCATTAGCCCGCATCATTTAACATTAGTAGTACCCAGTTCTGCGTTGGCTGGAACACTAAGATTAGAACTTCCTAGAATGCTTGAAGAATGCAAAATAACTCAAAAACTACACATTCGAATCAGCTAGCAATACACCTAAATCAATCTTGTATTGCATGAAATCCTCATACAATATAGAACTCATACCAACCGCTTCTGCGCCTGCGCAAAAATCTTCACGGTCGTCTATCATTACACATTCATTAACGGTTACGCCAAGTTTATCTGCGGTATAAATATAGGCGTTTTTATCTGGCTTTGTAAATCCAACAGAACCACTTTCGACGACTGCATCAAATAGTGCGTTAAGCTCTTCGGTTGTAAATCTTCTGGCCAATCCGCCAGAGCTAACATTTGATAATACCGCTGTTTTATAACCTTTTGAACGGAGCACTGATATCTGGCTAATCAAGTCGCTATTTCGAATCTCTTTTTCGTGTCGACTTTTTTGCAACTCTTGCTCTGACATATTTAATGCTGCGGCCATTTGACGAATACCTTCTTGGTAGTCAATAAATCCCATATTTAACATTTTGACCGCATCCCACACATGTATTTGGGAATCAACTGGGTATTTTTTTACAGTATTACCCAGCCAGTCTTCTACTAGCACTCCAAAACAATCAAAAATAATAGCTTTTATCATTAACTTTTATTATAACCGACAACTACTAGTTAAGTACGGTGTATTCTTTAACAAGTATAGTGCTATAGTCAGGAATCTGAGATTTAAACAATGCTCTTACAGAAGATCCGTTTGAACTTTGCATACTAGTACTGCTCTTTGTAGAACAAGAAGCATTCCATAGTCTGCTTATTGTCTCATCGTGATCGCTTAAACTATACACATAGCGTCTACCTGTTGCGCACGCTGCAACTTCGTCGTCACTTGCTCCAGCTACTTTATTTGTAAAGTTTGAACGTTCTAATGCGCGTAAAAATATTCTGTAAGCAACGATATTGTTAGAGTACTGCTTTTCGCTAACAACTGACTTTTGGTAACCTTTGTAAATAGTAAATTTACGATAGTTTTGTGTAACTTCTATCTGGTAACTTAAAAACTGGTCGTCTCCAACTATAGGGCCTTCGACGTTTAATTTTACTGCCGTACCTTCTCTTTCATAATCAGAAAGTTCTATTTTTTGTACGCTAGCGTTTGATTTTGTACTGTCGCCGCCAAAAATATTTTTAGCTATAGAAACTATTCCCCAAGTCGAAAGAACCAGTAAGACTACCGAAATTACAGTAAAGATTATAAATCGTATTCGTGACCCGTATTCCATAATGCTTATATTATAGCATAATTATGCTTATGATGCAATATGCTTTTAAACCTACAGGTTATCGCACTTTTTATAATCAGTATTGTCGACGTTTCCGCCATTCTTTTTAATATCGTCTAACGCCGTTCTGCATAAATCTCTTGAGGTACTAGATGGGGTTGAACCACCGCCGCCCGTAGATCCACCACCAGTTGATCCCCCGTTATGAGAAGCCGAATCATCAATCGTAGTATTCGTGGTAGTGGTCGGGCTATTGTCTTCTGGCTTAGTGGTAGAAATTGAATCATCTGACTTTGTTGAATCCTGCTTGTTGGATATTCTGTTTTCTATTTCTTGCTTTTCTTTATTAACAATATTTAGTTTATTTTCGTCATCACTAGATTTTTTTAGCTTATTAATTTCTGACTCTCGTTGTTTTAATAGTTGTTCGTTATATGAAGGCTGAACAAAACTTCTTGCGTCCTCAATGTTTCGTCTTACTCCGTACAATAAGTCGCCTGGCTGGCTAGCAAAAGATAGACCGCTTACGACTATTAATCCTGCAAAAAAAGCTGCCGAAAAGGTTGGAGCAAGTCGTAAAAATAATGGCTTTTGAGGAAATATTTCATTCAACATTTGGCGTTTTTGTCGCCTACTAAGACGTGGCTCATTACCAACACTGTGCAACTTCTTTGCAAAGCTTTGTAATTTTTTAGCTGTAATTAATTTATTGTCGCTTTTCATACCATAACCTTAGTTTCTTTAATGCTCTAAACTGCATAACTCGTACGTTAGCTTCGGTGTGTCCAGTCTGCTTTGCAGTTTCCTGCACCGAAGCTCGTTCAATAAAACGCCAGTGAATAATTTCACGCAGTTCATCAGATAAGCTATCAAGCGCCACCAGAAGTGTCTTAACGTCTATTTGTCTGTCGATATCTTCTGCAGTATAGTCATGCACTTCGATTTCGGCATCTTCGCTTAGACGTTCTTCGGACTTTTTTCGATAACTATCGATGATTGTACGCCTGGCAATAGTATAAAGCCAAGCTTTAGGAAATTTACCGTCAAAAGTTTCACGTTTTTCCCAAGCCTTTGTAAACACTGTGCTTACTATATCCGACGCCTTGTCTTCGTCGCCTACGCGCCAAAAAGCAAATCGATATAAAGAATCGGCATGTTCATGAAATAATTTAGTAAATTCACGTTTGTTCATGTACTAGTCACTATCTCATATAACGAACAACTTCTTCAATTGTTACAAATTAACTTTTTGTTTCATAATAAGTATTACTAAAATTAACCCCCAGATATGTAACATTTTTGTAATATGCTCGTTAAACACTATGCAAACTAACGATAAAAGAATAAATAAGGAATTATATTTATGAATAAACAAGTAATTATTGGATCAGCTTTAGCACTAGGTATAATTTTGTTACCAGTTGCCGCACAAGCAAGTCGCGGATCAAACGATTCAACAAACACAAGTAGCCTGCATGACCAAGCTGAAGTTAACTCAGTTTCTAATGACGACCTATCTCACGAAGATAACGACGACCATAAAGTAACAGTTAATCCTACTCAAGCAGATGTAGTTTTAAGTAGCACTTCATCTACTAACGCATCAGCTGCAATAGAATCAACCAAAACACTTCAAGAAGCTGTTGCTGCGGCTCAAAAACAATTTCCAAGTAAAACTGTTAAAGAATCAGAAAAAGAATCTGAAGACGGAAAACAAATTTGGGAAATTAAATTTACCGACGGAAGCAAAGTAGAAGTAGATGCAGTAACTGGTTTAGTTATTTCTTTTAAAGACGCATCTTTAAACGTAGATAATTCGGGACACGGAAACGGTCACGACAATGACGAAGACACTGATCATTCAGGCAGCAGTCACAACTAAACCTACTAAATTAATTAATAAGGCGCAGTATCCACTGCGCTTTATTAATTTTAAACTTTCGGCTGCTTGGTTGTTTTTTGTTTTGTATTAACTACAGGTATATCTTTGATAGTATTTATATGCTTTTTGCCGTGTCTTAATAAGTATAAAACAAATGCAATAGTTCCACATGCAACAGCAAAACTTAGCAAATAACCGCCAAATAACTGCTGCACTGCCTTTAATACCGCATCTATTAATCCGTTAGCTTTAACATCGGCTGAACCAGACTTTAATTTATCGGCCAATTTGGCTGGCAATAATATAATTGCACCCCAAAAGACAAAGAACCAAATACTCGTATGTAAAAATATTCTGCCGATTCTTCGTAGCTTTTGACCTTTTTCTGCAACATACCATTCTAACAATAAAAGAGCTACAAACACTACTGGACCAATAATTTTTAATATCTTTAGCCGGTCATAAGCTTTTGGTAATTTATCTAAATTACCGTCTTTATTTAGTTCTATTGGAGTAGCAAAGTTTTTATCTATATCCGTGCCTACATCTACACCACTTGCCCTTAGTTTAGCCGGAAAGTCACTTATATCTACGACTGGTTGCGGGGTTCCAAGACGCATATACGTCGCAATATTATTAGATATTAGCTGTAATTTTTCTGCAACATAATCGGACGTTACAATTTTAGAAATTTTAGCTTTCATATCTGCTTTTTCAGCTGGGCTAGCATCTTTGGTGGCTTCTTCTGGAAGTAGTTTGGCAATCTCTACTGTTACCCCGGCATCCTTTAATGAAGGGACTAATTTACTTGGATTTAAAATTACACCGTCAATAAACCAAATATAAAATGTTGCTACCAAACTAAAGACCGCTAAAGTAATCAAAAAATGAGACAATATTTTTTTAAACATATGCGTATTGTAGCACCTATTTAACTTTTATAGTTCGCCCCAATTTTCACCAATAGATACATCGACTCTTAGGTTTACGCCAAGTTTTGGATAAATGTTTTCCATAGTGTTTTTAAGTATTTCCGCTACGTTGTCTGCGTCTGCTTTTTTGCATTCTATTAGTATACTGTCGTGTATTTGCAAAAGCTGTGTCGCACCTTTTGGAAGTAATTTATCTACAGCGGTCATTGCCATTTTAGTAAGATCCGCCGCTGTACCCTGAATTGGCATATTTATTGCTGCTCTAAATGCACCTTCTCTGACCATAAAGTTAGGAGATTTAGCATCTGGAGTCGGTCGCCTTCTGCCTAGTAGTGTCTCTACGTATCCTCTTTTGCTTGCTTGTTCCCTAAACACAGTTATCATTTCTTTTAGTTTTGGTCGTACTGCAAAATATTTGTCTATAAATACTTTTGCTTCGGCCATAGTTATGCCTGCACCGGCGCTTAAGCCAAAAGTACCCTGACCGTATAAAATTCCAAAATTTACCGCCTTGGCAGCGTAGCGCATTTCTTTTGTAACTTGGTCTGATGGAATTCCATTAATTAGTGCTGCTGTTTCGGTGTGAATGTCTCTGTCATTATTAAACGCCTCTATCATAGGTTTGTCATTGCTCATTGCGGCGGCTATACGAAGTTCGAACTGACTATAATCGGCACTGACTAATACGTTACCTATTTCTGCTATAAAACCTTTACGAATTTCTCTACCTAGTTCTGTTCTAACGGGTATGTTTTGTAAGTTTGGATCGGTACTGCTTAGTCGCCCTGTTGCAGCAATGGTTAAGTTAAAGGTTGTATGAACTCGGTCTTTTTTGTCTGCCATAGTTGGCAAAGTGTCTACGTAAGTACTTTTTAGTTTTGTAAATTCACGGTAATTAGTTATGCATTCTATAATAGGATGCACCCCTTTTAGCTTGTCCAAAACGTCACTTGCCGTACTGTAATGTCCAGATTTTCCTTTTTTGGTAACAGATGTTGAAAGGGCTAATTTATCAAATAGTATCTCGCTTAATTGACTTGGACTACTAATATTAAACTCTTGGTCTGCAAAACCATAAATTGTTTGTTCAATATCACTTATTCTTCCTTCAAGGTCTGCGCTAAAGTTTGCAAAAAATCCTGGATTTATTTTTATACCGGCTCTTTCCATGCGCGCCAAAACTGGTATTACGGGCCAGTCGACAGTTTGGGCACACATAATAAGACTAGTTACTTCACTTATCTGTTCGCCCTGAATGTTTGCAAGAGCCGTAATAACGGACACTAATTCTGATGCTCTTGCTAAAAGTTGGTCGTTGTCTAGATCTTCTAAATTACCTTCGTAGCCTAAATCTCTAGATGCAATATCGGTTAATGTTTGTTCCCTAGCTAAGCTATTTACTATAAATGAACCAACCAATGTATCGTGCGAAACCTCTGGGATTGATAGCCCTAGTTCTAAAAGTACTTTAAAGCTACCTTTAAGATCATGCCCAATAACTTCTGATATTTTAGGTAAAACAATGTTCTTTACGGTACGTAAATCAACAGTGTAGACATGCTCACTATCTGACAAAATTAGTACCGTAGGTTCGGTACCATGTTTGCCAGCGCTTGTAGCATGCAAAACTACAGTTCCCTGCAATTTTAAGTCTTTTAACTGATTAGGATTAACTACATTTACAACTGGAAGTTCGTGCAAATCAACCAACCCACCACTAATAAGCGGGCCTTTAATTGTGTGCTCTGCGTGTTGTTCGGCGGTCATTTGCATGCCGTTAGGCAGGTTGCGAAGTAAACTCCTAAATTCTAATCTAATTAAAATCTCTTTTAGTCTGACGGCGTCTAACTTATTAACATCCATTTCTGTTAAATCTAGTTCGATTGGTGCGTCGTCATACAAACAAGCTACCTTTTTGCTCATGTAGGCTAGATCTTTTCCTGCTACTAATTTTTTAGCTAAACTGTCTTTAATTAGGCTTACATTATCGTAAATGCCGTCTAGAGTTTTGTATTTTTGAAGTAAATCTATTGCACCTTTTTCGCCTATTCCAGGAACGCCTGGAATATTATCGGATCCGTCCCCTTTAAGTGACTTTAGGTCCAAAAATTGGTCAACCCCAATACCATATTTTGCTTCAAATGCGCTTTCATCGAACCGCTCAATATTAGTAAGACCTTTTTTTAAGGCATACATATGGGTTAGCGGACCAACGCATTGCAGCATATCTAGGTCACTACTTATAAGCATTGTTTCAATACCCTCTTTGCTGGCACGCTTGGCGAGGCCGCACATAATATCGTCGGCTTCATAGTCGTCTAGTTCGTATAACGGCCAATTAAAAGCCTCTAATAATTCGTGCAAAATAGGAATTTGAGTATAAAAATCAGGGGGTGCTGGTTTGCGACCTGCTTTATATTCAGGATAAATCTCTAGTCGTCGTCGAATGTTAGTTTTTGGTTTGTCCCACGCCACACAAACATAATCAGGTTTAAGCCTTTTAATTAGTTCTAGCGCCATAGCAGCGAATCCGTATACTCCACCGGTGGGAGTTCCGTCTTTGGTGGTAAGATTAGGCATCGCATAATAGCCTCGGTAAAAAACGCTCTTACCGTCAATTATCGCTAACTTTTTGGGTGCTTCACTCATTTACTAACAGTATACTCCTCTCTGGTGATTAGTATAACTAAGCGGCAAATTCACGAGCAAATTGTAGCACGTACCCAAGCCTAAGTTCTTCGTACGTTTTTCGTCCTATAAACCTATAAACATCGCCGTCGTATTCACCTAAAACTGGTGGCATATTTAAAGACTCATTTACAGACAATATCGCTCCCGAATCAATTACATCAATCTGAACCGAATTGGCAGTAATTGGCTGCCCGTCCCTGACTCCTATTTTTATAAGAGGTGGTTTTTGAAGTGTTACCAAAAGTCTTGCTTTGACTGTTTTAATTGTAATTTCGCCGTTGTCTTCTTCTATAACAGTCAAGGGATTCGCAATGTTAGTTGGTGGTTCAAATTGATATTCCACAAGTCTGCTTGTTCCAATTTGCATCTTTAAATACGAAGTACCAAACTTGGTCATGCTAGCATCCAAATATTCTACTTCTATTCCCTGCAATAATCCCCAATATGGAATTTCGTTGCCTGCTCCTAAAGTTAACGCATCGGCAACAAACTGTAAGTCTGCTGCGATTGGGTGTTGTTCGTAAGAAATAAATTCACTCATTAAACCTATATAAAACCAAGTCGTATTTTATTGCAACTACTTGTACAATTATAAACAGATATGGGTGGGGTAAAAACAGATACGTTAGACAGTTATAGGTTAAGTACGGCCGATTCTTTGGTTCAATATCAGTCAAAAATAGACGGATTAACAGATTCCGAGGTACAACTGCGCCAAGAAAAATTTGGTGCTAATAAATTATACTCCTCAAAAAGTGACAATTTAGCAATTCGTTTTATAAGACAATTCAAAGATTTAATGTTGCTTCTACTTTTACTTTCGGCAGCTTTTTCTTTTGCTATTAACGATAAACGAACCTGCATTATTTTATTGGCGATAGTTTTTATTAATGCTTTAATCGGATTTTCGCAGGAATATAAGGCCGAAAAAGTAATGGAATCCCTAGAAAAGCTAATAGTTCCTTTGGCTAAGGTTAAACGAGGCGGTAAATTAGGTGAACTACCTAGTGAGATGTTGATTCCTGGTGACATTATATATATAGAAGAAGGCGACAGCGTTCCTGCCGATGCCCGCGTAATAGAAGAAAACGAACTAAGTACCAACGACTTTGCGTTAACTGGCGAATCAAATCCTTCGCGTAAATTTCAACACGCAATAGAGGCTCCTGTGCCACTTTCGGACAGACACAACTTAGTATACATGGGAACAACCGTAGCGACCGGTGACGCTACCTGTTTGGTTATAGCAACTGGGGCAAATACCGAACTTGGAAGAATAGCCAGCTTAAGCAGTGGCACAAAATCCGACCCCTCACCTTTGCAAAAAGAAATGACAATACTTGCTACTACTATAACTAAATATACCCTTGGTTTAAGCGCAATACTTGCAGCTATTGCTTGGCAAGCAGACTTTGGATTACGAGATTCGTTTATTTTTGCTATAGGTATATCTAGTGCAATGATACCCCAGGGCTTGCCTGCCGAAGTCAACACAGCACTTGCAAGCGCCGCGGGTAGGTTAGCTAAAGATCGTGCCTTAGTTAAAAAATTAAGTGCCGTAGAAACTTTAGGTGCTACAAGTGTTATTTTAACCGACAAAACCGGTACGCTTACTAAAAACGAAATGACCGTACAACAACTAATTATAGGTAAAACTGTATATAACGTCAGTGGTATTGGTTACGAAAATAACGGTAAAATAAATTCAGATAAAAACATCGCCTTAAATAATACCGAACTACAAAACCTTAAAGACTTTTTTGTAACTGGAGCTTTTGCAAGTAACGCCAAGATTCACGAACCTGACGACACTCACGATACCTGGTACTGCCTGGGCGACCCGACCGAAGGTGCGTTAATAACTTTAGCCAAAAAGTCTGGCATAATCATAGAACAAATAGAAAAAAGTCATAAAGAATTACGAGAACATCCATTTGATTCAGCAAGAAAAAGAATGTCCTCAATTAGGTTTTATGATGGAAACTTAACGGCATTCATGAAGGGTGCGCCTGAACAAATACTAAAAGTATGTACCCATTATTGGGACGGTAAGTCAGTCCGAAAATTAACAGTACACGATATTCAAGATATTACCGCCCGAAACGATTTATGGGCCAGCGCCGCAATGCGTAACTTAGCCTTTGCAAAAAGAATATTTCCTGAAGACACAAAGCTAGAAAATTTAGACCTAGAAACTACAGAAAAAAATATGATTTTTATGGGCCTTGTAAGTATGATCGATCCACCCCGCGAGGAAGTACCAGAAGCCATGAAAGCAGCGCGGGCTGCAAATATACCAGTTAGTATAATAACTGGCGATAACGCTCTAACAGCCCGTGCAATAGCTGTTAGAGCAGGTTTGGCAGCTAATCCTAGCGAGCTAAAACTTATAGAAGGCGACAACCTACCAAACATGAGCGACCAATCTGTTTTGGCGCTCATTGCTAATGGACAAGCAATATTTAGTAGAGTCGCTCCAGAAGATAAATTACGTATAGTAGAAATTGCAAAAAAAGCAGGTTTAATTGTGGCCGTAACTGGTGATGGAATTAATGACGCGCCAGCACTTAAAAGAGCTGACATTGGTGTAGCTATGGGAAAAACTGGAACAGATGTAGCCAAACAATCAGCCGATATTATTTTGTTGGATGATAGTTTTAACACGTTAGTAAATGCAGTACAAACAGGAAGAGTTATTTTTCAGAATATTAGAAAAGCCGCACTAAGCGCAATCACCAGTAATGGTGGCGAATTATTTGTTGTTTTGATTAGTTTAATTGCAAAAACTAAGTTTGGAATACCAATTGCTATTGGAGCTGTTCAAATTTTAGCAATCGATTTAATTGCAGAACTGTTCCCTATCGCTGCACTTGGCTGGGACCCCGCAGAAGGCGACTTAATGCACGAAAATCCGCGTAATTTAAATGATCATATATTAAACAAATCAAACCTATGGGACCTTGCCTGGAGCGGCGCGCTTATGGGCTCTTTTGGATACTTAAACTACATTTTATATTTTGTACGTAACGATTTATCGCCTGCTCACTTTAGCAAGGCTACAGTAGCTTACGCTACAGCCACAACGCTTACCTACACTACTATTTGCTTGTGCCAATTTGGTAGCATTTTTATACGTCGAATAAAGCCTGGACACAAATTACTAACTAGTTATTTATGGTCAAACAAAAAATTATTTATAGCTTTTGGAATATCTATAACACTAATGATGTCGCTAATTTACTTACCGTTCATTCAGCCATATTTTGGTACCTATAACCTTGCATTGGGTGACTGGTTTTATGCAATATTAGCAGCTGTTTTATTTGTAACAATAAGACAAGGTGTGTTCAGACTAAAAAAACAATCCTAGTTTTTCTTAGACAAAATGCTGCGCTCAACTACGGTTCTAACAACTTGTCTTTTTTGGGGTTTAACCTTTTTTTCGAACACTATCAATGGGTCATTTTTAATTTGTAATGCCGTCCAATTATAGGAATCAACTGCCGTATGAAGCGGAACGGCTATTTTTTTAGGTATATAAATAAAGCCCTTATTGGCATCTGTTTGCCACTGCGCATATCTTAATAACTGGGCGTGCACAAAGTCAGCAAACATCTTTGGTTTTGCCCTTGCTTCTTCTTCTGATAAGTTTTTTAGTCCGTAAACTTTAATATCATTAACAGGAAAATAACATCGCCCCATTTCGCTGTCGTCGGTAAGATCCCTTAAAAAATTAATATACTGCATAGCTCTGCCCTGCATTCGTACTGGTTCTAGCGCTTCTTCTGGAAGATTTAATATGCGTGCTACAAAAAGCCCAACAACTTCTGCCGTTCCGTATACGTATTCTAGGGTGTCTTTTAATGAGCGGTACTGGTGTTTTTGAATATCCCATCTCATACTTTTTAAAAACGCGTCTACCCATGCAGGATCACAACCGTGACGATGAACAATGTAAGCAATATTCGATAACGCTTTTTCACTTACAGAATCGTCTAATGGTGAAGTCACAAAACCGTTTGCAAGTTCTGATTTTATCGTTGTCCATCTAACTTCGATATATTCAAATTTAGCTAAATTACTAGGTGTTTGGTCTACAAAATTATGTACTAAATTTATAAATGAATACAACTTAAATACGTCATCACGCATTCCTTTAGGAAAAAATCTACTACTCCAGTAGTAAGTTAACCTTCCGTTTTTAAATATATTCATGTTTATAGTATGACAAAAAAAGTGTTCGTATACTGCAGTAAAAACTACAAACTACTTACTTCTTCCTAGTAAACTAGTTACAAGCAGATCTAAAAATTCTATGCCACCCTCAGAAAAAACTCCAATACAACCTTTTAATGATTCTTTTGCCTTTGAAACATGTTCAATAGCCTTAGTCTGGGCAAAGTTTAACGCGCCTGTTTCTGTAAAAATTTCTTTACATCTAATAAATTCAATATACGTAAGTTTTTCGTTACCTAACATTTGAATCAAAAAGTTTTTGTCGCCGCTGTCGGACCTATTCAAGGCTTCTACGGCAAGTACAGTCCGCTTGCCTTCACGAATATCATCCATAGGGCTCTTACCTGCTTCTTGCTCGCTAGCAAAAGTTCCTAATATGTCATCTGTAATCTGAAAAGCTCTACCTGCGTGCATCGAATACTCATGTACAGATTCAATAGTTTTTTTACTTGCACCAGCCAATGTCATGCCAAATTGCAGTGGGTTTAAAAAGGTGTACTGTGCGGTCTTCCATTCTAATACTTGATCCACAGCTCGCTCACTAACTTCGTCTACAACCTCATTAAATATGTCGTTTATTTGTCCGTGACCCGTAACAATTATTGCATCGTTTAGTAACGACAGTGCCCTTAATTTAAGGTGTGCATCTGTATTTAATGAAGCAATCAGACCCTGCGCATAATGAGAACCTATAAGTGCAGCATTTATAGCAATAGACTCACCAAAATGACCAGAATCGCCTGCTAACTGATTTTGCTTATGATAGTTTTCTAGCAATACATGGGCGGACGGACCACCCCGGCGAATTTTGGACTTATCCATAATGTCATCTAATACCAAAATATAGGCGTGCGTCATTTCGATTGCACTTGCCGCTTGAAGTATTATTTTTTTATTACTTCCACCGCACATTTCGTAGCCAACAATCGTTAAAGCACCTCGTATGCGCTTGCCACCTCTTGCCAGAACCTGAGTATAGGCGTCTACACCTACTGCCGAATATTCGGTAAATTTTTGTACTGTCTGTTCTTTTAAATTTTTGCTATGAAAAATAATTTCATCGTCGATTTCATTTTTATAATTTATTAATCTGGATGTATGTTCGCTTAACTTACTCATTACGGTTAAAGCCCTAGTGACTTAGCAATAAGTTTGTTAAATGTACTAATATCTTGACTGTCGTTTTCTATAAAAATATCGCAGCGATCTTTTACTCCAGCCAGGCTAAGAGTTGCGTGATCTCCACTGTGATCCATTTCTAAAACTTCATCGGCAATAAACTTTTCGTAAGAATGATTGTTTTCTAAATCACCCCTACCTCTGTCTTTTGACGTAATTCGATTAAATCTAACTTTAGAATCCGCGTCTAACCAAATCATTTTACCTTTTAGCTCGTGTAAATGATCTGCTTCGCCTGGGTTTCTTAAACTACCAGTAATAAGCCCTGCATATGCTACATCTCCGCCTTCGGATTTGTAAGTTTCTATGGCTTTATCTACAAGTACGCCAAGCCCGCTTTGTCGTCTCCACTCTGCACTAATATCGCGTAAAATATCTCGCTCTACCCCGAGCCCTCTTTTTCTGGCTTCTTCACGCAAAAGATCGCTGCTGCTTACAAACAAAAAATTATGTTCTTCGACCAAAAACTGAGCAAGAGAATCCTTACCACTGCCGTTTGTACCCGAAAGTCCTAGTAAAATCATATTTTTAGTTTACCACGCCCCTGTTACTAAATTACTTGTTCAAATATACTGAACAGTTAGATTACTTTAGGTAATCCATCAATTTACGACTGTCTTTGTGCTTGCGCAGTTTTGCCAAAGCCTTAGCTTCAATCTGTCTAATACGTTCACGCGTTACGCTAAATTCTTGGCCTACTTCTTCTAGGGTGTGACTCTTGCCGTCTTCTAGTCCAAATCTTAGTTTAAGAATTTTTTGTTCGCGGTCAGTAAGTCCAGAAAGTAACTGTTTTACGTGTTCTTTAAGCAACTGATTAGTAGCTGATTCTTCTGGACTAATTGTATCTTCGTCCTCAATAAAGTCACCCAATACACTGTCTTCGTCGTCGTCACGAACGCTTGCGTCTAACGAGCTAATGTCCTGTTTGATTTTCATTATGTGCTCTACTTTATCAACGTCAATTTCCATCTCTTTGGCAATTTCATCGTTTGTAGGTTCACGATTGAGTTCTTGAGTTAAACGTCGCTGAGTACGTAGTAACTTGTTAATAGTTTCAACCATGTGAACAGGTATACGAATAGTACGAGCTTGGTCAGCTATAGCACGTGTAATAGCTTGGCGAATCCACCATGTTGCGTATGTACTAAACTTAAAGCCTTTGTCTGGGTCAAATTTTTCTACTGCACGCAATAGTCCAGTGTTACCTTCTTGAATAAGGTCAAGAAGATCAAGGCCACGACCTACGTATCTTTTTGCAATACTTACTACTAAACGCATATTAGCTTCGGCCATCTGGTCCTTAGCTTCACGATCACCAGCTACAACACGCTGAGCTAGTGCAAGTTCTTCGTCTGATTTTAATAGTGGAATCTTACCGATTTCACGCAAATACAAACGTACAGAGTCATCTGCGATGTCGTCTAGGTACATTTTTTCGTCTATAACGATTTCTTCACCGTCTTCGGCTGTCCATTCGTCGCTAAGATCTTCCGGCTTTGGTTCGGTTACTCCTGTAATATCAATCTTAAGTTCTGCTAGTTCACCGTATAAGACATCCAAAATGTCTACGTTTTCAGGGGTGTCCGCAATAGCTGCATTTATATCTCGTTGATCTATTTTGCCGCTTTTTTTAGCTTTTTCTATAAGATCATTTTTTGCATTTTCTAAAGATTCTGTAGGCTTATTTTTTGGTTCGTCTGCCACTTGGTTTATCCTTCCTGGACTTTAAGAGTGTAATCTATACACTTTACTTAGCTCATCGAGCTCTTTTACTTTTATTAGCGTTTTTGCTGTGTCTGAATCGTCACTGCTACTAAGGCTTTCTATGAGTTGTCGTTTTTTGTTTTTTATGTACTCTGTTACCAGTCGAGAAACCAAGTGTTCGGTTTGATACGAAAGCTCGGATTCCTCTGTTGTTTGGTAGAGTTCTTCAGATAGAAGTAACAACATTTTAACATAATCTGCTATGTTTCTCAAGGAATTAAGAGAAGATGGTTCGTCTGTAAGTTCATAATCTAAATTTTCTTGCAAAAAATCACTTAAATCTTGAGCGCTCTTTTCTACAAAAACATCTTTAGGTAATCCACTTAGTATCTGTCTTAGTTCTGGAAACCTTAGCGTAATTGCAAGTAAGTGTTGCCCCATAATTTTTTGATCGCGAAGTTCGCTAGCAAGTTCTACTTCATTTTTTAAAGCTTTTAGCCGTCGCACAGGGGCAACTTCTGTTTGATTAAGTTTTTGCCTAAGCGCTTCATTGCTAATATCAATTTTTTTAGCTAACACCCCTATGTAATGATCAAGCTCTACAGGATCTTTAAGTCTTCTTACTAAGCGCAGAACCACATCTGTAAATTTACGCTTTCCTACTGCACTGGTTATATCCAGCTGAGATTCATATCTGTCCATAAGCCAGTCAATAACATACTGCGGCTTATTGATCGCTTGTTGCCAAGCTGATACATCTTTTTGTATTAATTCGTCGGGGTCTTTACCGGCTGGAATTGTTATCATCTGCAATGTAACGCCTACATCGTTGGCTAAATCTATTGCCCGTTCTGCTGCGTTTTGACCCGCACTATCTTGGTCAAAACATAGTCTAATGTCTGACGTGAATCGTTTTAAGGCTTTAAGGTGTTGCGCTGTCATAGCTGTTCCGGCGGTTGCGACTACGTTAGTAACCCCAACTTGATGACTAGCAATAACATCTAAGTTCCCTTCTACTATTACTACGAATCCTAGCTTTCTTATTGATTCTTTTGCTAAATGTAGGCCGTACGCCTGACGACCTTTGTCATACAAAAGTGTTGCGGGTGTATTAATATATTTTGGTGCGTTAGGATCTGAATCTAATTGCCTAGCCGTAAATCCTACTACTGCGCCCTGTTGATCGCAAAGAGGCACCATTAATCTTCCCCTAAACATATCGCTAGTTCCTGCAGAACGCTCAGACACTAATCCTGCTTTTTTTATTTCGTCTAATGTATAAGATTTTCCTAATAAATACGAAAGAAGTTCTTTTCCGCCCGTAGGACTATATCCAAGTCTAAATTGCAAAATTGTCTCTTTGCTAAAAGCTCGTTTTTTACGAGTATATTCTAGCGCGCTCATATTTTTTGTTAACTGAACTTGGTAAAAACGTGCTGCCGTTTCAAGTACTGCATGCATTCGTTCTTTGGTTTTTGAATTGTCTACACCGGTACCACCAGTTTTATATTGAGTTAAATCTACGCCCGCCTTGCGCGACAAAAGTTCTAGCGCCCCCTTAAAATCAAGCCCTTCGACTTCCATTATAAAACCAAATACATCTCCCCCTTTGCCACTACTAAAATCATGCCATATCTGTTTTTCTGGGCTAACGACAAAACTAGGAGATTTTTCGTTAGCAAAAGGACTTAGGCCCTTAAAGTTACGTCCGGCACGTTTTAATTGAACGTATTCTGCAACGACATCTTCTATGGCAAGGCGATCTTTTATATCTGCAACGGCATCCATACTTATAGGTTACAGTCTTTATTGCGACAGGTACAGCATAAGCAACTATCTCGTGATATCATAAGCATGATGGATCCAAACCAAATACCTCAAAATACTGGTCAATACGACTATATTCTTAATGCTCCTACTCCTAAAAAAGCTAGTTTTTTTAGTGGCGGCAATAATGGCGGCAAAAAACAAACTATACTTTATTCGATAATATTTATATTGGTCGTTGTAACTATTGTTGTAGTTGTACTTTCGGTTTTTATATCTGCCAATAAAAAAGATTACACTTTATATAAAAAAATTCTGGACGAACAAACAGAAATAATTCGCATATCTGACTTAGGTTACGCAAAAGCCAGGAACGCCAGTATAAAAAATTATGCAACTTCTATTAAATCTATAACTACTAGCGAAAAAACAGATACCCTAGCCTACCTAAAGGGCGCAGGAATTAAAATAGACGAAAAAGTACTGGCTTCTAAAAAAGACACCAACAATGACAAGATATTAGCTGCCGCAGAACAAGCAAATCAATACGACGAAAAACTTACATTAGTTTTAAATACTCTAGTAATTAGTTACCAAAAAGATATAAAAACATTAGGAAATGACGTTTCTACAAAAAATGAACGTGCGCTTATTAATACACTTCAGGCTAATGCAAAAGTTATTGCAAACGCCCAAAAAACCCAATAAAGTCTTCTTTCCAATAAGCAAAATCTTTCATACTTAGCGTTGGCAAAGTATGGCAAACCAACTGGGATACAAAATGGAATAAATGCGGTCGCATCCTGCGACCATGATATTTAGCTACTAAAACTATACTTATTTTTCAATGACAAGATTGTAGCTATGTGTAATAAACCCTTGAACTTCTTCCCACGGTAGTTCTGCACCAAGCACTACGGTGTTCCAATGCTTTTTGTTTAGGTGGTAACCGGGCATTACACTTACGTAAGTTTCGCGCAGTAAAATAGCTAATTGCGGGTCACATTTTAAACTTATTTGAAGAGGATCAGAATTTTCTGGTATTAAAGCAAACATCTTATCTTCGTCCCCTGCCGGTACTTTATAAACTGCGACGTCCTTACCAAAAGGATACGTTAACTTAGCATTAGGAAAACTTAAAACATACTCTTCTAGTTCTTTGTGGGTCATTTTTTAGATTCAAACCAATCCAAATAATACTGAAGCTCGGCAATGCTTGCCTGTACGTCTTCAAAAGCTCTGTGCGCTGAATCTTTTTCAAATACTTCGTTGTATTTTGCCTGCATCAATACTTTAAAACTACTTACATCTAGCATTCGGTAATGCAATTTTAGTTCTAGTTCTTTCATATGTGACCTTATAAAATTGCGGTCATTATAAATACTATTGCCTGCTAAAACTGCAGGTTCGGCACCAAAATGTTGCTCTATAAGTGCAATTATCTCGCGTTCGGCTACTTCTATAGCTTTTGCTCCGTCCAGATTTTGAATAAAATCATCTCGGTTCTGCGGATATCCCTGCCACCATACGTTTTTTTGAATCCTATCCAATACAACATCTTTTGGTTGCTTGATTCTTGATTCATAGGTAGCTAATGTTTGTAGATTTGCATCTGTTATTTCTACTGCTATTTCTAATATTAAGTCTTTGTCTACATCTAGACCTGTCATTTCTAGGTCTAACCACAAAAATTTTGTCGGTAATGTTGATTTATCTATTTCCATAACTAACAGTATACAGCTATTGACCGAGTTGTTTAGCTACAGCTAGCCAATTTAATCTTTCTTCTACGGCTTTTTGGACTACGGCCGAAGCCTTTTGTGTAATTTTTTGTGCTCCGTTTTGGTTAGCTACTGGTGCATATTGAATGCTAAGCTTAACTTTTGATAGACCTTGATTTTGAGCATTCTGTAAACATGTGTCCTTAAAATCAAAACAAGTTTTTCCTAACGTTATCCACTTAGCAACATTATCGTCATAAGGAATTTTGATAGTTGCATCAATACTAACACCACGCTGAGTCTCTGCATCTATTTGATCGAATATAAAGTTTCCTAGGCTGTAAACTACCAACTTACCCTTGTAAACTTCGCTATCTTGTACCCAGTGAGGATTGTTTGCAAACAAAAATTCAGCACCGGTATCAATGATTTGGTGAGCTATAGTTCTTTGGGTATCACTAGCCTTAGCCTGATATTCGTTACCCATTTCTACAAAACCAAACACTGGCATAATGTCCGAGAATTTTTTAACTACCGCAAGTTCATCTGCTGTTGGACCACGATTGTAATTAAAATAATGCCATGCACAAAACGCAATTGGCATAAATGATTTTTCTTCTGATTTGTCTGTTTTTTGTAGTCTAACCGGCAGAGCAATAACTTCACAAATATCCCCTAATTTAGTAGGGTCAAAGTTACCAAAATACTGAACTCCAGAATCTTTTAAATGCTGCCGTGTTTCTTCAAGTCCTGCCTGACCACCCTGGTTGTCTGTGTGATTATTTGCTAAATCAAACAAGTTAAAATATTTTGTTAAACCAGGCAAAAATTCTGGACGGCAGTTGAACACTAAATTATTTATCTGTGTCTCATAAGGAACAACATTATTGGTAATTGGGCACTCAAAATCTGTAGACCAACCGTCATATGCGGCTCGATTAAAAGTATCTAACTGGCTAAAGGGCTGTGCAAAATCGCCTCTGGCGTACTTTTCTACCGCCCTAGCTATTACGACTGTTCCATTAAATAAATATCGGCCATCGACAGATGAGTAATCAACTTTTTTTACCGTATCTTTATTTACAATTTCGGGTATTTGCACTACCTTTTCTGTGCTTTTTTTGTCTTTACTAAAAAACGTAAATGCCAAATATACTAAAACTATACACAAAATTATTCCAACTACATAAAGTGCTCGTTTATTCATAAATTTATACGAACGTTTTTTAACACTTGATTGGTTTGGTTTATGAAACTCCACTAATTAAGCCTTGTCTTTAGCATCTTTCTTGAACGATAAACTAAGAGAATTTATACAATATCTTTGTCCTGATGGTTGGTCATAGGCATCATCAAAGACGTGTCCTAAATGCCCCCCACATGTTTTACATACCGCTTCTACGCGCTCCATTCCTAAAGAGCTATCTTTAATCAGCACAACCGCATCGGATTCTTTGGGTTTATAAAAACTAGGCCAACCGCTTCCACTGTCAAACTTAGTATTTGACATAAATAATTCAGAACCACAATTTGCACACGAATAAATACCGTTTTCAGTATTGTGCAATAATTTTCCTGATCCCGGAGCTTCAGTTGCACCAGAAAATAAAACGTCTTCTTGTTCTTTTGTTAAATTAAGATTTTTTTGCATCGTTATCTCCTTTTTTATTTGGCCATCGCCAAAAAGGTTTTTCGCCCTTTATGTTTAGGACTATTGCAAAGGCAAATATTAGTGCCGCAAACCACATCATAGACGCAGCAATATATAAACTAAACATACCGTTTGGATTGCAGTTAATTACTACGCCTTTGTTTATAACACTTTTACAGTAAAGGTCACCGTCGTAAATTGCGCAAACATACACTAAAGGCGCTAAGCCAACAATAAAACAGACTAAAAGTACGGCCCAACCTTGCCATAGTTTTGGACTGCACCATCCCCATCCTGCTTTTTTAGCATTAAACCAAATCTGATTTTTTTGACTTAATTTTTTTACTTTTTTTGTCATATATACTTACTTTTAGACTTAAGTTTATTATGCTTATAATTATAGTCTGTTTGCATATAGCTAACAAGCTAACGGGCCATTAAAATTCTTTCCATCGCTACCGCTAAAGCCGCTTCTTTAATATTCATTTTTGAACTTACCGATCTGTCAAATATGTTTATTACAGCTTCTTTTAGTAAACTATTAAGCTGTTTGTTTACCTTATTTTTCGTCCAATGTTCTTGGTTTAAATTCTGTAACCATTCTAGGTAGCTGACTATAACACCGCCTGCGTTTGCTAATATATCTGGAATAACAATTACGCCGCGTGCTTCTAGTAATTTATGAGCTTTATCGTCAACAGGACCATTTGCTAACTCTAAAATGATCTTTGCCTTTACTAAATGAGCGTTAGATACATTTACTACATTACCGAGTGCGGCCAAAACTAGTACGTCTACATCTGCCGCAACAAGTTCGTCATTATTAATTTTTTGTCCTATGCCGTAATCACGTAAACGACCCCCAGATTTTTTAAAATCTTCAAGCTCAGATGGCCAAAGGCTATTTTTTTCATATATTCCACCACTACTATCTGTAGCTGCCAGCAAGCGCCAATTTTTTTGTTCTTTTGCTGCTACAAGTCCAAAAAAAGATCCAACGTTTCCAAATCCCTGAATTGCGTAGCTAATTTTTTTATCTGACTTACCTTTTAACCTAAGATATTCAGACAGTACAATAACGCCGCCACGGCCTGTTGCTGCATCGCGGCCCTCACTACCTCCTCCAGCAATGCTTTTACCAGTAAAACTTCCTCTAGTAGTATCGCCAGAAATCCTACTATATTCATCTACCATCCAATCGATTATTCTTGGATCGGTATTTACATCTGGCGCAGGTATGTCTTTATTTGGACCTATGTGAGGAGCAAGTTTTTGTACGTATTTTCTGGACAGCTCTTCTAGTTCTTCTAAACTTAACATTTTAGGATCAACTCTAACCCCACCTTTTGCACCACCAAGCGGAATATTAACAGCCGCAGTTTTTAAGCTCATAAGTGTTGCAAGCGCTTTAACTTCGTCGCCATCTACATCTGGGTGAAACCTAATGCCGCCTTTATATGGTCCCCTGGCGTCACTATGCTGAACCCTAAATGCTTTATGTTTTTGTCCGTTTTTAAGAATAATATCAAACTCGTGATGCGCGTCAACTTCTAGTATTCGCTCTATCTCTTCGCTATTAAGACCTATCTTTATTCCGACTAATTTAATTTGTTCGTGAGTAGCATGCAACATTTAATACCCCTCCTATATACATTAATTGTACGCCGGTTAAGCAACTTATATAAACTATTGCTAAAAAATTAATGTAGGGATACTTCTACCGAGCCGTCTTTGTTGTTCTTTTGAACAGGCTGGTTATCTATTCTTGGTCGAGATTCAGTTTTAGTAGGTATTACTTCTTGTACTTTTTGCACAACTACATCTTTATTGATTGGTTCTTCGGTTTGTGTAGGTTTTTCGTTATCTACTGGTTCTTCATATTCAAAACTATTACCTTCTTCTTTGGCGAGTTTTTTGCGGTATGCCAACAAGCCTCCGACTTCTTCTACGGGTACTATTTTTCCGTCTTGTAAAACAAAAACACTATCTACGGCAGACAAAATTGCCATATCGTGCGTAACTAATATGACCGTTTTTTCTTTGATGTTTTTTATCGCTTCTGCTACATGATTTCGTGATGACTCATCTAATGCAGATGTCGGCTCGTCAAATAATAATATTGGTGATTTTTTATAAAAAGCTCTTGCTAGGCTTATACGCTGTTTTTGACCGCCCGATAAATCACGGTCACTGCCTATAGATAACTCTTCGTTAAATTGGTTAGGTAATGCCTGTATAAACTCTAATGCGCCCGAACTAGCAGCTGCTTCTGTGGCTAGCTGGACATCTATAGGCTCTTCGTCTAACGTAGAAAAAGCTATATTTTCGGCGACTGTAGCACTTATAAGTTCTGGAGCTTGATCAACTAATGCAATCTTACGGCGCAAATACCCTAAATCAAATTGTTTAAGCTCTATGTCGTCTACAAAAACCTTGCCTTGGCTTGGTGCTAAGAATCTTAATAGTATATTAAATAAAGTGCTCTTACCCGTACCTGACGCCCCTATAAGCGCTATTTTTGATCCGGCCGGAATAGTCCAAGTAACATCATTTAAGACCGTATTTGATCCCCGATTTAAGCTTACGTTAACTAGTTTAATTTCACCTTTTAGGTTTTCTGGTCGTTCTGGGCCGCTATCCATTCGCCATTTATCGCTTACTTCGATTACGTCATACAATTTAGCAATCTGCGTTCGCTGAGTTTTCCAGCCAGCAATTGATCCGCTTAAACTTTGCAGCGGTTCTAATAAATTACCCATATAACTAGTAAATACCAGTAAAGCACCAAACGACGTTCTACCACTAAAAACAAATGTTCCACCAATAAGTAAAACAATAGTTGATGCGACAGTATTAATTAACGAATTAGTTGTTCCAAATAAATTACCTAGCACTGTTAATTTTACTGATTCATTATTACGATTCTTGCTTAAGTTCAAAAATCTATTTAACTGTACTGGTTCTTTATTAAAAGCTTGTACTATGCGCACGTTTTCTACGGTTTCGCTGCTAGCTGCGTAAATTTTGTCTTCTAAATTAGTAACTACTTCGGATTGTTTTTGTAATTTTTTACTAAATATATGAGTAGATAAATAAAGTAGTGGCATAGCCGCAAACGCTATTGCCGCCAATAGTGGATTCATTATTAATAGCACTACTATCATACCTAGCATCATTGCAACAGATCGAATTACGGTAATTACTGTACCAAAAATAAAACTAGCTACTGTACTGTACAAACCACTCAAACGATAAAGGTATTCCCCGTTTTGCATTCGGCCGGGTTCGTTATAAGGCAATACTAAAATACAACCTAAAATTTCTCGCTGTATTGCTAAATCTAGCTTTGCTTCAATTTTTTGCTGTATTAATCCTGCAACAAAACTAAAAATAGTGCCTAAGCCAAACAAAACAAAGTTCATACCGGCCACTACTAGCAGTAGTTGCTGTCTGGACGTTACCCAACTTAAATAGTTTGGTGGTGGACTGTCTCCAAAAACGCTATCGGCCAATAATTTAAATGGTATAGGCTGAATAAGCGTAAAACCTATACCAATTGCTGCAAATATAAGTACCAATACTATGCTCATCTTCTGAGAAGCTACCCACTTGCGCAACCACTTCCCGCTTGGGTCTACTGACTTTAGCTGATCATTCATTAGCCTAACTATAACAAAGTTATACCTTAAGACGTAAGCATAATATATTTTTATAGGTGACACATTATTGACTTTTAATAAAACTTATGCTAATATATAAATACCCTCCAAGTTGGCCAACAACGAGAAATAAAAAGTTAAACAAACATAAATAAAAAGAATCGAGAACAAATCATGGGTACTAAACAATCATATGTAAATAAAAATGCAAACGTAGCTTTAAACACATTCTTAAATCCAACAGGTCCAAGTGACGCAGCAACAGCATCATTACGCGCAAAAAGAGCAGCCGACTGGAACGCCTTTGTAACAAACTATCAGCACAGTCACGTAGCTGGTAAAAGCTCAGGCCGATAAATACAACTAGTTAAAAAACAGCTCCGTTAAGGGGCTGTTTTTGTTTTGGTATTCAAAAAGTCTGCTGCGCGGTATCCTATAATACGTCGCCTATCTTCGTTCATGCGTTTTAACATAACTACAGTGGTGTTCATGTGAGTATTTTTAGACAATGATTCGCTGTGTTTTTCTATAAAACCCCAATACAAACCGTCCCAAATATCGCACCAATCGTCTTTTTCATAATGGCTCATCTGCAAAATATAATTACTACCACTAATATTGGGCTTTACTGTCATACCGCCCCCTTCACCGTCAGAAAACTGACTCATTCCGTAAACACCAGGAACTACTGCCCAATCGTAAGCATCAATAGTCATTTCCATAAACCATTGATAAACTTCATTTGGATTTATCTGTGATAAAAACATAATGTTGCCTATTATCATCAGGCGTTCAACATGATGTAAATAACTACGCGCCTGCACCTTTTTAATAACGTCGTCAACTGGCGGAATTCCTGTAGTACCTTCATACCAATCCTGCGTTAGACTTCGTTTATGCTCGTAATTATTGCTAGACCTTAAAGACACTCCTTGGGTTTGATACACCGCTCTGGTGTATTCTCGCCATCCCAATACTTGCCTTACAAATGATTCAAGACTTGGAAGATTTACTGGTGATTTTTCGTGTCTTTGAATCGCCAAATCTACAACCTGTTTTGGAGTAAGCAAGCCTGTGTTTAATGCAGAAGAAATTGCACTATGGTATGACCAAGGCGCTGTTCCGTCTATAGCTTCTTGGTACAATCCAAAATCTTCTAACCTATTTTTTAAAAATTCATTTAACCAAACCTCGGCTTCTTCATGGTTTGTTGCCCAGTTAAATTCCGAATCTACGCCTGGGTTATTAGGAAAGTTTTTTGCCACATAATGTCTGGCTTCTTCAACAAATTCATTACTTCCGTAAACTTCAAAAGTCGGTAATGTATGTTCTTTTGGTAGGCGTTTTCGGCTTTCTTGATCAAAGCTCCATTTTCCTCCGACTGGCTTATAGTTATCGTCAATTAATACATTAAACCGTTCGCGTTGCCACTGATAAAAATCCAAAAAAGGTTTGTTTTTTGATGAGCTTAAATAGTCTGTAACTTCTTGTTTTGTTAAATAAAAATTTGGAGTGTCTAAAAATTGAAGTTTTGGAATTTCTGGGATAGTATTAGCCGCTACCTGAAGTCTTCTTTGAAGTACATCGTCTACTACGTCAAAAACTGTTGCGCTCTCATAACCATGCAATCGCTGCAATATGTCACCACTATCTACAATATCTTTAAATTCGATATATTCTACTTCGTACCCTGCTGGCCATAAAACTTCTTTTATATAGCGCCGCATACTTGCCCTATGCAATATAAGTTTTTGCTTATGAAAAAATACTGGGTACTTTTGGTCTGTGCCAAAATACAATGGATCTTCGATTAAAAATATAGTGCCAACGCCTTGCGGTAGATACTCTTTTTTAAATAATTGGTGAGGATAAATTAAATGTGCTGATTTCATTACTTACCATTGTGACATAAGCGTAATGATTTACATAGATTCTGGTGCTTGAATGCCCAACAATTCTAAGCCTGTCTTTAAAACTTCGGCGTAGGTTTTAAGCAACCCAACCTTTTGGGCTTCGCGGTCCGACCCAATTACTTTTTCGTTTTCATAAAATCTATTAAACACCTGGGTAAGTTCGTACAAGTAGGTACAGATATGATGAGGCATTAGTTCGTACAGTACAACACTTATTACTTCTGGGAATTCGCTTACTTTTAGCGCAAGTGTTCGTTCGTGATCTGTAAAGTCAGTTGGCGACTCAGCTTTTTGTGTCGCTTTTTGCAAAATAGAACTTGCTCGTGCGTAGGCGTATTGTAAGTACGGACCACTGTTGCCGGCAACACTCACAGATTCTGCAGGGTCGTAAATAATGTCGCTACCAATACGCTGTTTTAAGAATGCATACTTTACAGCGCCCAATACAACCGACTTGTCGTCTTTGCCGCTTTGTTCTTGGTTAGCAGAACTTGCAGCTTCTAAAATATCTACAGCTCGCAGTATGTTGCCTTTACGGCTACTCATTTTTACGCCACCAGGTAGCTTAATAACTCCATGAGTTAAATGAGTAGTACGTTCTGTGGCTTCTGGGTAAAAATTCGACAATACCTTCATTACTACTTTCATGTACTGTTCTATGTCGTTAGCTGTAATAATAAAACTTTGGTCAAATTTATAATCTTGCCATTTTGTTGCAGCCAAACCCAAATCTTTTGCTTCATAGGTTGGCAAACCATTACTATTCATAAATACGCGAGTATGAAGACCAAATTCTTCGCCCTTAAATACAACTGCGCCATCTGATTTTTCAAAAATGTTATCTTGCAGACCTTTGTTTACTATTTCTATACCAAGCGGCGTTACTTCGCTTTCTGGCATATATTTTTCGAACGGCTGTATTTGAAGCTGCTCATATAATTTATCAAATCCTTCATAGCTCCATGTGCGACACGTCCAGTATATTTGCCCAAACGTGCTTTCATGATCTTTGGCTGTGTGAAGTTCGTACACTTTTTTATTTAATACAATTATTAACTGTTTAGCCTCTTCATTGGTTTCATAGGCTTCGTTACCTTCTACATACCTAGTGCTTAGCCATTCGAGTCTAGATTCTTTGTCTACGGATTGGAGTTTATCTGGATTTTCCCCGCCTAGTTCTTGCAAAATCGCCCACATAGTTTTGCCAACATGCAGTCCAACATCACCCCCAAAGTTGACTCTATGAACATTAGCACCGGCCGCTTGTAAAACATTTGCCACTACATCACCTACAATACTGGTATACAAATGTCCGGCGTGAAGAACCTTAAAAGGGTTTGGGTCTGAATATTCTGCTACGACTACTTTGTCTTTTAGCGTCTGCTGGATTTTGGTACTGCTTTTAAGTAAATCTACTATTGCATTGTCTGCAAGACGAATGTTTAAAAACCCTGGACCTGCGACTGTTGCTTCAAAAATAGAACTATTTGTTAATATTTCTGCAGAAATTTGCTCTGCTAATTCTTTGGGGTTTTTATTAAGTGAACCAGCAAGTTGCATAGCAACATTACTAGCAAAATCGCCAAAACGACTGTCAGGACGAGACAATACAATTTCTACATCCAATTTGTACAAATTATTTATTGCTTCTTTTAATATACTTTTTAATTGATCCATATTAGTTCTATTCTATCTTATTAACTCAAAAACATACACGTCCAACTTCTTAAAGACAATAATATTGACTTACTTGGCTGCGGGATTTTACATAAAACTTACCTCTGTTTTAATGGTATACTTGGCTAATGGACAGATTACTAAATAAAATTGGTAGCACTGTAAGGGGCTGGATGATTATTCCGGCAAAAGTATTAAATAGTCTATCTGGTGGACTCATAAAACCTAACCACATTACACTTGTTTCGTTACTTGGTCATATTTTAGTAATTTGGGCACTTTGGTACAGTCGACCTATATTAGCAGCTGTTTTATTGGCATTTTTTGGACTTATGGACAGCCTTGATGGTGCGTTAGCAAGATTGCAAAAAACAGCCTCGTTAAATGGAATGCTATACGACGCATCCAGCGATAGAGCTAAAGAAGTTCTTATATATGTAGGGCTAACTCAGTACGTTTTTGTTCATACAAACGACTTCATTTGGTTACCTGCGGCAGTTTTAGGTGGATCGCTTGTTGTTAGTTACATAAAAGCCAAGGGTGAAATGGCACTTGCTAGTGTTAAAAAACACGATAAACAAATGCTTAACAAAATTTTTGCAGATGGAATAGCCAGATACGAAGTCAGAATGGCAATTGTTGTTTTTGGCTTACTGGCTGGGCAAATAATTTTATCGCTATGGTTGTTGCTGGTACTTGTTGGATACACTGCCCTGCAAAGAATTGTTCGCATATCTAGGGCTTTAAATAATGTATAAGGTCGACCTTCATACTCATTCTGTTGCTTCACCAGACGGAGGAATATCACCAGAACAATATGCAAAAATATTAGAATCCGAAAAACTAGATTATATTGCAATCACCGACCACGACAGAATAGATTTTGCTTTAGGACTACAAAAAGCTCTTGGTGACCGTATTATCGTTGGGCAAGAAATAACTACTTCAGAAGGAGAGCTAATCGGTCTTTTTTTAAAAAGTCGCATTACTCCTAATTTATCTGCCCTAGAAACAGCGCATGCCATAAAAGATCAAGGTGGCTTAGTATACGTACCTCACCCGTTCGAGATTGTCCGAAAAGGCATTCAAATAGACAACCTCCAAAAAATTACCGAACTTGTTGATATTATCGAAATTCATAATGGTCGAGCCCTTAATAACAAGCACTCATTAAAAGCAGCAACATGGGCAAAACTAAACAACAAATCTGGTGCATCAAGCAGCGACGCTCATGGATATAAAGGCTTGGGTTATAGCTACAGCGTCCTTAAAGAAGTCCCGGCAAGAGGCTCATTGGTTAGTAGCCTTAATATGACCGCATTGGCTCACAGACGCGCACCAGTCACTACATTTTTGTACCCCAAACTTAACCGCTTAGGCAAAAAAATAGGGATTAAAAAATAATGTTAAATCATTTATTGTTTGGACTTTGGTATTTTTTACCTGCTGGTTTTGCTAATGCGGCTCCTGTTTTTGCTAAAAAAATTCCCCTGTTAAATAAGCTTGATATGCCAATTGATTGTCATAAATCTTTTAAAGGAAAACGTATTTTTGGTGACCATAAAACTGTAAGAGGTTTTGTTGCGGGCACACTAATAGGATCTGTCACCGGACTGTTGCAATACGTTGCCTACTTTCATTTTGGATGGTTTCAGAATTTTAGTTTAGTTATATACACAAGTGTCTGGCAATGCCTTTTATTGGGCGCTCTGCTTGGTTTTGGTGCATTATTTGGCGATGCAGTTAAAAGCTTTTTTAAAAGACAATTTTCTGTTCCTTCCGGAAAAGCTTGGTTTCCTTTTGACCAAATAGACTACATTATTGGGGGCTTACTGTTTGGTTCTATATTAATAGACTTGCCTCATTCAGAATACATCTGGATTGTACTGGTTTGGTTTTTAATACACCCATTGGCAACATTTATAGGATGGCTAATGGGATTAAAAGACTCGCCAATTTAAACTAATATTTGTAAATAAATTGCGGGTAATCTTCGAGCTTTTCTAGCTTAACTTTATATGCAGCTAGTTGTTGGTTTAACGAAAATTCGTTTCCTGATGTTAGACCGTAAGTTATAAAAGGCTCAAGTACGTTAAATCCACAATATGCTAAAGTCCCGTGTAATAACGGGTATAACATTTGTTGGACTGTCGCCCTGTGTACGCCGCCGCTTTGATAATATTTTTCTTCGTCACCTACCGTTACAGTTACTCCGGCAATTTTTCCTCTGTAAAGTCCTGTGCTAAACATATGGTTAGCGTCCCATGCTGTTCCTTTTGTAAGAACGCGGTCAAACCAACCTTTTAAGATTGCAGGTGGTGCATTCCACCAAAGTGGAAAATGAAACAAAATAACGTCTGCTGCTTGTACTTTTTGAATTTCGTCTACGATGTCTGGAGAATAAGCCAAATCTTGCTTAGAAGCAGCTTCTTGTTCGTTAAGGTAGTTATAATGTTTACCTGTAAGAGTTCTAAAATCGTATTTTTCGGCAACAGGGTTAAAACCTACTCCGTGCAAATCCGATACAACTACGTTATGACCGGCAAGACTTAAAACTTCTTGGGCGACATTATTAAGAGCAGCTGTATACGAAGTCGGTTCTATATGTGCGTAAACCAGCAAAATGTTCATGCTTACTATTATATATCTATTTGCCCAGATTAGTTCATAAACGAACAATTATCTAGACGATTGTGCTCGATGAACAATAGCTCTTACTGTGCGGCGAGGCAATAATCTTACAGCGTATGCACCAAACTTGTTTCCGGCACCATGAATAGCGACTACCTTGCCGCGCTTCATTGCCCTGTAGCCATACCTAGCAACTGTTGCAGCAGTAGGTAGTTTTTTTCCTTGTACTAATTTAGAGCCAGACATAATTGCTGCTTCCTGAAATTTACTTGCAGTAGGTCCTGGGCAAAGAGCTGTTACGCGTACTCCCTTTTTATGTAGTTCGGTAGCGATTGCCTCTGTAAAATGCAGAACATACGACTTGGTAGCATAATAAACGGCCATTAAAGGTCCGGGCTGAAAAGCTGCAGTACTCGCAACATTTACAATGTGCCCGCGGCCTAACTTTTCAAATTGCTCTGCGTACACCTTGCTTAGATACGTTAAAGCCATAACATTAAGATTTATCATGTCTTGTTCTTTTTGCCACGACGTAGTAATAAAACTTCCATAATCGCCAGATCCTGCGTGATTAATTAAATACATAACGTTAAGCTGTTCACTTTTAGTGTAGCCATGCAAGGTCTCTGCATTTGCTAATACCGTTAAGTCCAGTGACAATATACGAACATCAATATTAAAACCTTCACGTAGCTCTTTAGAAACTTGCTCAAGTTCTGCCTTGCCGCGTGCAACCAAAACAAGATTAACTGCGTCTGCTGCAAATAATCTAGCAAACTCCAAGCCTATACCACTTGTAGCACCGGTAATAACTGCATACGCATTATCATTATTCATATTAATAACTATACCAGAGCGCTTAAGCTAAACAACTTACTAGCGTATTTAAACTAATTTAAGCACCGATAGGTTCGAAAGTCTTTTTAAGCACAGTTAATCGCATATCTGCAATCTTCCAGCGACCGGCAACTTTTTTAAAGGTGTACTTATAGACACCGCTCATTTTCATGACGTATCGTGTGTTTCCCTTAGCGGTGTAATATCTTGCTTCTACTTCGCTTTCGGCTTCAACTTCTTTTTTGCCTGTTCGTTCGATTTTCATGCCACCAATAACTTTTTGTTTGGCGCTATAATACAAGTCACGCACAATTCGACGCCAATTATATATTGCCATCGAACTAGGTCTTTGACCTGGTAACTGATCTGTTAATGCTTCGTCGTCGATAAACGGCTTTTCTACAAAATATTGCTCTAATTTATCCCATTGACCTTGATCTTGGTAAAGTAAAACCTGGTGAATTAACTCGGTAATGTGGGTTTGTACTGCTGAACTCATGAATGTCCCCTCTTTCTTGTCAGTTCTTATACTAACACATTTAATTGTAGTCTGAGTTTTAGCACTCGTCAAGTGTGAGTGCTAAATAACAGATATGTTAAACTTATTATTATGGCTAATAAAGTTCGAATAATAGTAGTTGGTAAAGCGCATGATAAATTGTTCCTTGCAGCTATATCAGAATACGAAAAACGCATAAACCCGTATTTAAAAATACAGTGGTTAATAATACCTCCCAAAACTGAAGCAACAATCGTCCAAACTGTTACCTCCGAAAGTAATTATATTCTTGCAAACTTAAAGGAAGCTGAATATGTATTTTTGCTAGACGAACACGGCACACAAATGACTTCAACCGAATTTAGTGCATCGCTTACGTCTGCACTGTCGGTAAGTAAGGATGTTGCATTTGTTATAGGCGGAGCTTACGGGGTTTCCGAAACATTAAAAAATCGAGCAAACAAAATTGTTTCTTTTGGCAAGATGGTAATGCCGCATCAGTTAATGCGCCTTGTGCTTGCAGAACAACTGTACAGATCCATTAGCATACAAAATGGAACTGGCTATCATCACGATTAAAGATTTTGAACTGTATCAAATAACTTATATGGACTGTCTATCAAAACAGTTGGTGGAGACTTTTTAAAGCCGTCTGGCCCTGCTACGCCCCAAGAAACTCCTATAACATCTATATCGGCCTTTTTACAAGCAACCGTGTCCCTTGTCTCGTCGCCAACGTATACGACCCCTCTTTTATCTAGAGCAAATTTTTTAATTATTCTTTTTAAGGCTTTATCTTTTCCGAATAAAGTTTTTTCAGAAATAATAAAATCGAACAAAGGATATTGGTGTGTTTCTAAAAATTCACGCACTAAGTGTTCTTGATTACTAGTTAAAACCCCTAGCCTGTAACCTTTTGCTTTTAAGTTTTCTAGTGCTTCGATGATTCCGTCGTATGGTTTAACTTCGGACATATGCGAACGCATTTCTTTGCTTATCGTCAAAACCATCGCTGGTAGTCTAGACAGCCTGATGTTTTTTAACTTCATAGCTTTGGTGTATCCAAGATCTCTTACTGCTTGGCGAAGGCCTGGTAATTCTGACTCTTCGACTGTATCTGCTCCAAACTGTTCGGCGTATTGATTATACAATCGCACAGCCAGACCTATGCTGTCTGCCAGTGTACCGTCAAAATCAAAAATTACGACTTGTTTCATTTGATATTTATTATACAGCAAATTTTTTATACATTTACGGTCAAGTATAGTAAAACTACTCTGCTTTTTTGAAGGCTTCTGTTCCTGCAGTGATTGGCATAACAAAACTAAACTTTTTTAACATAGTTTCTGTTTGTGAAGGCATTGCTCTAAGTGCATTAATTTTAATGTCATACAGTTCATCTTTTAAACAAAAACAAATATCGCAATCGGTATCTTTATAAATTTGAGGCTGATCAATGTTAAAAAACACGTTAAGTTCTTTGTCTGCTACTAGTATGCTTTTATACTGTTCTTCTGTTTGGATCGCATGATAAATTGTAGCGCTTTTTAAGGCTCTTTTATTGGCCAATCCAGCCCATTCAGAAACAGTTTTATGGTCTAAATGCCCTGTCATTCCGTCGGGCCCAAAGGTCAAAATCGTATCTGGACTATAGTCGTTAATAAGTTTCGTAATCTTATCTACTGCACTATTTAAATCTACGTCAACGCAGCACCCATCAGAATAATCAAGCCAATGGTGGTCGTCGATTCCTAATATTTTTCTTACTTCATTAAGTTCTTCTTCTCTTATTCCGGCAAGCATGTTGGCGGGCCATCTGGATTCATCTTGTACGCCAGCTTCGCCTTTTGTGGCAGTTATAAAAACTACTTTTTGGCCATTTTGTATTGCCGCAGCCATTATTCCACCAGAAGAATAAGTTTCATCATCTGGGTGAGCCCATATGCCCATAATTGTGCCCAGTGTAGCAATATCTTCGATTGTAGTTATAGACTTCATTAATTATCATTTTAAACTAGTGTACTCAAACATCAATTATTAATAATTTAAAATAAAAACACCGGGTTTTATGCCGGTGTTTTTATTTTGGCGGAGAAGGAGGGATTTGAACCCTCGATGGAGTTGCCCCCATACCGCCTTTCCAAGGCGGCGCACTAGGCCACTATGCGACCTCTCCGTACGTGAAAAATAATACCATAGTTACTGTGCAGTTGCATTGTGGTGCATTATACATCACATTAATTACCTTAATGCTTGCGACCGGTGTTTTTTAACAGGTACTATACATATTAACTATGTCTGTTATAAAAATTGAAGATGTTTCTAAATTGTTTGGCTTTGGCGACGCCGCTACTGTTGCACTTGATGAAGTTAGCGTAACCATAGAAAAAGGTGAGTTTTTAGCAATTATGGGGCCAAGTGGCTCTGGCAAAACAACTCTTATGAACATGATTGGGTTACTAGACAGACCAACTTACGGAAAGTTTATGCTCGACGAAAAAGATGTTTCTAAGATGCGCGTAAACAAAAGAGCAAAACTAAGAAGAGACAACATCGGTTTTATTTTTCAGTCTTTTCATATGTTGCCAAAATTAAGTGTCCTAGAAAACGTAGCACTTCCCCTTGCCTACAAAGGCGTGGGTCAAACAAAACGTTTAAAGCGTGCATCTGCAGTACTAGAACAAGTTGGTTTGTCGGACAGAGAATATTTTTACCCGCATCAATTGTCGGGCGGGCAATTGCAGCGTGCCGCAATTGCAAGAGCGCTAGTAAATAGCCCCAGTATAATAATTGCCGACGAGCCCACCGGAAACCTTGATACAGAATCTACAAGAGTAGTAATGGAGTTGTTAAGCGAAATCCACAGCATGGGTAATACAATTTTAATGGTTACGCATAATCCTATTTTAACTAGGTATGCGTCCAGAATAATTTATATGCGCGACGGCGGTATAGTTTACGACGAAGCCAGCGACGTAGGTCAATTACCTGGCAGAGTCGAAAGAGCCCTTCAAGCTGTACGAACAAGTCGCGAAGAAGATCGTATTGCTGGTGTTTCTGATTACTTAAAAGCAATGCCGCAAAAAAAATCCCCTAAACGCACAACTACAAAAAGCAAAAAAAGGCACAGCGCTAAACGAAGGACAAAATCATGAATAAAGAACACTTGAATATGGCCCTTAGTTCTATTAATGCATCCAGAACCAGAAGTTTTATGACTATGTTTGGAGTAATTATTAGTGTGTCGTCTGTAATAACTATAGTTGGACTTGGGCACGGACTACGAAACCAGGTAAGCGAACAAATTACAAAACTAGGAAGTAATTTAATAATTGTTCAACCCGGAAAACCCAACAGCAGTAGTGCCGTAAGCCTTCAGTCATTACAAAGTGTTGCGAGCAGTCCTGAAGGCATAATAACCGAGCAAGATCTTTCGGCAGTTGCAAAAACAGCAGACATAAACTTATTAAGCCCTATCGCTACAATTACAGGCCTACCGAGTTTTGAAGAAAAAACTATGACAAATACAGTAATAGTTGGCGCAAGCGAATCTTTGCCAGAAATAGTCGATAAAAAAGTTAAATACGGTAGCTTTTTTTCTAAAGAAGATTTAGCTAAATATTATGCAGTTATAGGCAGAGGCGTTGCCGAAGAATTGTTTAACGAAAACATTCCAATCGGTAAATCATTCAAAATCAGAAACGTAGAATTTATTGTACAAGGAGTATTTGAAGAAACACCCGTTACTCCATTGTCTCCATCTGTTAACTTTAATAATTCTATTGTTATACCTTATGCAAAAGCCAAAGAAATAAGTGCTGGCAGCATGCAAATAAGCCAAATACTAGTAACTACAAAAAGTGCGGACGTGACAGAAAAAGTGTCTAAAACTATACAATCTACAATACTAAAAAACCACGGTGGACAAGAGGATTTTAGTGTACTAAGGCAAGAGGAAACTTTGGCAATTAGTGACGGAGTATTTAGCCAATTAACTATTTTCATTGGTGGTGTTGCCCTTATTTCACTAATTGTTGGCGGTATTGGAATAATGAACATTATGTTTGCAACGGTTAGTGAACGTACGCGTGAAATTGGAATCAGAAAAGCAATTGGTGCAACAAATAAACAAATCATCGATCAATTTATAATAGAGGCAGTGACGTTATCTGCTACTGGTGGAATTGTAGGCATAATACTATCACTCATGATTATTATTGCAATTAGATCCACCACAAGCCTAGAACCGGCAATAGTGTTACCTGTAATTGGCGCGTCTTTTTTGGTAAGCGTTGGGGTAGGAATAGTGTCTGGAATATTACCGGCTATTAAAGCAGCCCGAAAAGATCCTATTGATTCGCTACGCGGAATTTAGAACTATTTTACAAGTTCTGCTTTTAACTTTTCTACCAAGTCTACAGGTGTAGGATCTACGCCGTTTAATATACCTACATACAAGCTAACAAAGTCGCCAAATACTACAGTCCAAACAAGCTGTTCAATCAAGGTATCCCCTTTTGCGTTAACAACATGCGCTGCTGGGCGTTTTCCCGACAATAATTTGTCTACAATTTCAAAGCGCTTAGTTACGCGGTCATTGTCAAAACTACTGCGCAGATCAACAATGCTATATGGCTTTTCGACTGGGTGGCTTGCCCAACCAATAAATTCGTTATGGCAAAATTCTGGATAACTGTTACACCATGCAACGTTTTTGGCGTTTTCGTTAAAACTAATCTTCCACTTATAAGCTGCTGGCCACAAAGTTGAGCCAGCATAAATTACAGGTGATGTACCGGCAAGCTCTAATGCAAGCTGTTTTGCCGGGTTCTTTGATGTAGGCACATCCACTAGCCAGTTTTTAACTGCTGCTTCTAGGTGATCTGCGGCTGCAAACAGTTCGGCATCCATATCTTTTGCATTAACAAACCCGACACTCTCTAAAATATCTATTAACGCCTTAAAACAATAAAGTACAGCAAACCTGGGCTGAGCCGCTTTTGGTAAAAGAATAAAAGGCACATTATGTTCTGACGCCAATTGTTGCAACTTACCACCCCCAGCAATTACAACCAGTTCGGCACCTGCGGCTATTGCCTCATGAAAAGCGTTGACCGTTTCTTCGGTGTTGCCCGAATAACTTGCAGCAATAACAAGGGTGTTTTTACCCACATAGGCAGGTAAATGGTAGTCAGTTACTATTTCAAATGGAACTTTGTATTTTGGCCAAGACGCAGACAATCTGGCGGCTAATGCTGAACCTCCCATGGCTGCATAAACTACGTTCTGAACATCTTTTTTTAAATTCAAAGGCTCAAATTTTTTACGAAGTTGCTCTGCAGCATGAGAAGCAATCTGTAGCGCGCCGCTACTATCTATTTGGTTAATATATTTTAAATCATCAAGCAACATACATTCCCCTTGTGCTTTTTTTGTTGTATACTACTCACTATAAACTATAATCTATAAACTATCGATATTGGGGGTGGGAATGTTCGGACAAAGAGACACAAGCAGTACAGACGATGCGAATCAACAAAGTAGCACTCCAGTTTTGCCAATGCCTGACTATAATTCTCAGATGCCGGCGAGCCTGCCCGTAACTACAGCTCCGTCAGTTCCAAATTTTGACATACCAGCACCAGAACAATTAAGCTCACCTGTTACTAACAGCCCGCAACCACCTGTTCAGACAAGCCCAGAAGTCACATCAGATATTACGCCCGAAGATTTAGTAAGTATGAAGCAAGAGGCATTGCAACACCTTCAGCCACTAGTAGACACCCTAGAACAATCACCAGAAGAAGAATTTAGGACAATAATGATGATGATTCAGGCAACTGACGATAAAAAAATGTTAAAAAAAGCACTTGAATCAGCTAAAAAAATTAAAGACGATAAAATTCGTGCGCAAGCAATGCTAGATGTAATTAACGAGATTAATTACTTTACTCAAACTTCTCAGGCAGAATAAATATATTAGTTTTTACTAATTAGAATTTTTCGGTAAGAACAAAAACCAATAATCGTGACTAGGGCAAACAACCCTGCCGACAAGCCAGGGCCAGTATTTGGCACATTTGTAGCTGCCGACACTGCCTTTTTATTAATAGCGTCTGTCTGACTTGGCGAAACACCTTGAGCCGGAGTTATATAGCCACTAATACTAGTTTCTACAACCGGTACAGAAACTTTTGCTGTTGGTTGTTCTACTTTTATGACATTACCGTCGTTTTTAGTTGCGTTATCGGTGTCTGCTACTAGTACGGTTGCTACCGAGCTTGATTTTTTGTTGTTTAGTTTTCTGTAGACCCATCTACCCCCAGAAAAAAGTCCAACAAATACTGCAACAGTAATAAATAAGCTAGTAAACGCTAATAGCCAAGCAACGCTGGTACTTTGCTTATTTTGTGTAGAATAAAATTCCTGAAGTTCAGGAATTTGAGTTGTGGTATTTTTTTTACTAAATATCGACATGACTTTAATATCTCCAATTAATGCCTATCATTTAAATATACAATACTACATTGATACCATTTTTGCAAATCTGGCTACAAACCACACTCTCTTGTACTAAAAAGGGGTCTTGTTTCCCAAGCCATGAATGGTCATTGTTTATGACCTTCCGTACCTTTTTGGACAATTGAGGGTGGCTTAGCGCTGCAATTCCCTCATGACACAAAAACTTTATGTTATAGGGGAATTGCGGTGGGATGGTTAGGATACGAATCGTAAAAGGCCCAACCTGCGCAACAGGCTATCGAGTCTTGCAATAGCTCCATCATCGCCCTTATAGGCGCCTATTACGTCTGCTACCATTCGTTCAAATCCCTTACTGTCGCTGGTATTGTCAATAGCCATAGTAACTACAGTAAAATCATATCTGTCGGCAGACTCAGCTGCCCCAGAACCGCATTTTACCTGCACGCGAGTTACTGCATCGCCCCTGTTAATAACAACATCGTGGGCTACTCTAGTGCCAATATTAGGTGGCATTCCTGCTCGAGGCTTGTCTTCGCGTTCATTAGCAAGACGAACAAAATTATTAGAATCTTCGCCTTCGTTTTGCCAAAGTTTAAATTGTGCACTTGCCATAACGGCAAATTCAAACAATTTTCCGTCACCTACTCCGTCATCTTTTTGTTCGCCAGGAAGAGGACGTTTTTTGCGTTGCTCTATTACTCGCTCTAAAGCCTTTACTCTCCACGACTCCTCACTATCAGCTACCCTGGTACGTTCGCCTGTTCTTGTTTGAGAAATTTTAACTAGTTGTACGCCCCTTCTAGAGAGCTCGTCCTTAGTTGTACTAATTCCCATAAAAGCATCTACTTTTTGAGCTCGTGTGCTTAATGGATCATTACAAACTGAACTTTGTAACGACAGTACGAAACGCAATAAACTGTTGCTATATTCATATTCCACAACTTGTTCAGGGCTTGCTCCCAAAGCAAGAACAATGTCGGACATCATCGATACAGCCTCTAGCTTTTCGCTAGGATTAGCTACAATACCAGCCATACTAACAAGGTTAGCGTTTAACCTAGCAGACAACTCACCTGCTGTTTCGCCTAGCTTAGGTTCTAGTAATGTAGTTGCCGCAAGGTTAAGTAAAGGCGCTGCGTCTTCAGGATTAAGTTCATAACAGGGTCCCATTCGGTGATATTCTGCCGCGGCTTGTTCGCGACTCATTAGTTGCACAGCCTCAGGTTGTGCTTCTTGAATAATTTCTAGTGGACTTGGTTGAATCGTATCTGTCATTGTTTTATGTTTGTGTTTTATGGTTTACTATGACATAATAGCATTAAGTACACATTTTGTCAATAAAGTTAAGGAACTATGAAAACGTACAGCGTCTTCCCAGCACTAATCGAATCGGACGTCGCTAATATTGAAGTTGGCGAGAATTTTATTGTATTGGCCACACCTGATTTAGTTGCGTTCTCTAAAGATTTTAACTTTGATAATGTAAGTCGTTTTGTAATACGCGCAACTAATAAAGAAGTCGATAATATCCACGCCTTTGTAGGGGGGCTTGTTCTTGAACCGCCTGTTCACATGGGGCAAAAAGCAGTTCTTACTGTTTCTTGGCTAAACAGTAAGGACTTCCGTAGTATATTAGACGTTCAATAAAAAAACGCCCCTATTATGAGGCGGATTTTTATATTATTTTCGATTTTAGTAGTCGGCGCCCATGCCACCCATACCAGCGGCTGCCGCTGATTTTGGTTCTGGTACTTCTACTACTAATGCACCCATAGTCATGCCTGTTCCAGCAATACTAACCGCATTTTGAATCGCTTCACGCGTTACACGCTTCGGGTCAATAATTCCTTTAGCCTTTAGGTCTACTAACTTAGCTGGATCGTTAACATTAACGCCAAATCCTTGTTTACCTGACTTAACTTGCGGTAACCATTCGTCTGGGTTAATTGCAGAGTTTTCCATTAATATACGAAAGGGTTGTTCTAGTGCGCGCTTAAGCAAAAACTTGCCGTTACTGTAAGCGACGTTATCTACGCCAACAATTAATTTTTCGTCCTGGACTATAAGTTCGGCAAGATTAACCATAGTTACGCCACCACCTGCCACGATTCCTTCGTCTAATGCGGCTTTAACGGCAGCAACTGCATCGTCTACTCTAAACTTCTTTTCTTCTATTTCTGTTTCTGTTGCTCCGCCTACTTTAATAACTGCAACCTTGCCGCCTAGTGCTGCCGCGCGCTTTACTAAAGGTTCGTTGCCGTAATGCGTGTCTGGTTTTTTAGAATCAACTTGAGCCAAAATATGCTTAATACGAGACTTAACATCTGCCGCACTTCCTGCGCCTTCAATTATTGTTGTGCTGTCTTTACCAACAATTACTTTACGGGCACGACCAACAACTTCTAGCCCAACCGTATCAAATGTCATTCCAAGATCTTCGGTCACTACGGTCGCGCCAGTTAGTATTGCGATGTCGTTGAGCACTTCTTTACGTCGGTCGCCAAACTCTGGAGCTTTTACAGCAACAGCGTTAAATACGCCCTTTAGTTTGTTTAAAATTAGCGCGCCAAGTGCATCACCTTCTACATCTTCGGCTATTAAAATAAGATTTTTTTCGCCTTTTGCTGCCAATTTTTCTAGAATTGGCAAAAATTCTTGGATATTGCTAAGTTTTTTGTCGGTTATTACAATTGCTGGCTTGTCATATACAGCCTGCATTCGCGTACTGTCGGTAACCATGTATGGACTTACAAAACCTCTGCTAAATGTAAATCCTTCTACTACTTCGTGTTCTAGATGTAGTCCCTGACCTTCTTCAACAGTCACTACGCCCGATTTACCAACTTTGTCCATCACATCAGCAATTAGTGCACCAATTTCGGCGTCACCTGCGCTAATAGTTGCCACTTCGGCGATGCGGCTCTTTTTGCCTTCTATACTTTCGGCCATACCGTTTAGTTTTTTAAGTACATCTGTCGCTGCTGCTTCTAGACCTTTTCTAAGTAGCATTGGGTTATGACCTGCTGCTATTAGTTTATTTGCTTCGTTTAAAATATGGTAAGTCAAAACAGTAACGGTAGTAGTACCGTCGCCTGCAACGTCGTTCATTTTGCTGGCCGCTTGCTTTATAAGTTCGGCACCTACTTTGTAGCCCAAAGTTTCGTCGTCAACGTCTGCAATCTCTACACCTTTTGCTACGGTAACACCGTCATGAGTAACCGTTGGCGAGCCGTAAGTTTTGCTAATAATTACGTTACGTCCCTTTGGTCCCATTGTCGTTTTAACTGCTTCGTACAAAATACGAGCTCCGCCTAATACTCTTCTGCGCGCATCTTCGTCATAAAAAACTTTTTTAGACATAGTTTAAGCCTTTACCTTTGCATATACGTTTTCTTCTTTTACTAAAATATATTCTGTTGATTCGATTGTTACTTCGGTGTTGCTATATCCGCCGTAAACAACGCGGTCCCCAACTTTTACATCTTTAACGTCTTTACCTACAGCTAATACTTTAGCTATTTTTGGTTTGTCGGCGGATTTTTCTGGCAAGTACAAACCGCTGGCAGTCTTAGTCTTTACTACTTCTTGCTCTATAACAACATAATCCGCTAGCGGAACTAAAGGTACACTCATATTAATCCTCCGATTTTAAGTTAGAAACGGTTGGTAAATCTCGCATTTTCACCAACCTCCACAGCTATATTAGCTTAGTCTAGCACTCACTATATATGAGTGCCAGTATAACGGTCAATACCTCTTAAAAACTAAAAAACCGCACTAATATGCGGATAAACAAACGAAGTGATAAATAAGAGAGATTGTAATTGAGTGTGAAGGTGGAGTGGGGGTTGCTAAAAAGCGATGTTGATCGATTTAAATCGTTCATAATCTTTTATTTAGCAATTCCCCACTCCGTATCGATACTATAAGCATCAATCCTTCCGCGTACAGCAATTTGCAGTTCGATGAGTGGTATTGAACAACACAGCAAATTTACTGTAAGCCTATTTTCATTTTTACCCCCAAGAGGTAGAAGTTAAAACAGATTCACCCGCTACGCGATGCTTCCTCCGTGTGCCCGAACATCTTCTAGGTCAAATTTAGCCAGACTTTCGGCGACACGAACGCGAATTGCGTCTATGTTCCCCCGGCCTTTGGTTGGCGTAAACAAAACCTCGCATGACAGTCCTTTGTGGACCTTGCGGGCATCCGGCGAGCGCGTCGGTTCGTTGCTTTTAACGAACCTGTTATTCAACTTGGCGTGCTGTCGTTGCCTTTCATGCCTTTTTGTTCGGGCCGGCTTATCATCTATGTAGCTTTTCAAGGCTACCCCCATTCCTGGATTGAGTGCATCGTTTCACAACGAGGCAGTCTTATGCATTTGCTCTAGTCTCACGACAGTGCACGCTATTATTAACCGTTTAATAACAACGTGCACTGCCCTGGATTTTTTATACAATCTCTCTTATTTGTAAATGAACAGCCATCGCTCGTGCGATAACACAGCGTTTATCTATATTTGACAAACTTGTTAGTAAATGTACTCCTACAAATCTTAATTGTCAATTTTTTTAATCTGTCAGAACACAACTATTTGCCATACAAGTTTTGATAACGTGGGTTTTGATACAATATAAACTATGTCTTTAATAAACAAACATGTGCTTATGAGCGGAACAGATTATTTTGACGATGGCTATGCCATTAATGCTCATATGGACGACAAAATACCCGTTGACCGGGTAAAAGCAGCGCAAGAACATGCCAAAATAGCAGAATATATGCAAAGTGCGGGCATAAAAGTAAGCAAAGTCGCAGCGCCAAAAAACTGCCAAGACGGAGTATATACCGCAAACTGGGCGCTAATTCATGGCAATACTGCCGTTATGGCAAACTTACCAAATATACGCGAATCCGAAGAATCTTATGCCGAAGATGTTTTAAAAAATATAGGCTATAACACAATTAAATTACCTAAAGAAATTCATTTTAGCGGACAAGGTGATGCTTTGCCGTGTGGTAAATATTTGTTTGTAGGAACAAATTATCGAACCAGTCCAGAAGCGCATAAACTGCTTGAACAACACCTTAAATTAGACGTAATTGGGCTACAAACGGTTCCGCAAACCAACAGCAACGGCAGCCTGGTTATTAACAAAGTTACCGGCTGGCCAGACAGTTTTTTTTACGACCTAGATCTTGCTTTGGCAGTAATTAACCAAAATACAATTGCCTGGTGTCCTGAAGCATTTACTGCAGAATCTTGTAAAAAAATAAAAGACCTAAAAGATCTAATTAAAATAGAAGTTAGTCTAGACGAAGCTATGAACGGCTTTGCTTGCAACCTAGTGTCTACCGGAAAATCTGTAATTATGAGTAGTCATGCACCGATTCTACAAAAAGCATTATTAGACTTAGGATTAACAGTTTATTGTCCTGATGTAACCGAGCTTTTAAAGGGTGGCGGTTTTATTAGGTGCACAACTCTTACACTAAATTAGTATTAATTTAAGCTGTTATTTCTTGGTGAACCCAAAATAGCAATTTTACAAAATCATCGGCTGTGTTCCATAAACGCTCCATTGTTCTTGGAGCATATTCACAACCAGAATTGGTGACTAGACTATTAGAACCAAACTGAAAAACTACGCTGGGAAATTCTGAATTTAGTTCTTTTGTACTAATAGCTGCATTTTTATATAAATTAATGGTCGCTACTTTGGTTAAATTTTTTAGGTCAGAATTAACCGCTAAAATCGTAGAATCCCTAAGAGCTAACGTCAAAGCTGTACTTTTTATGCCCGTATCTTCGTCTGTATCGGTGCATACTAATGTGTCGCTAAAATGTTTAGTTACTAATTTATGGTTCAGAACTAGATAGTTTGCTAGCCTAAGTGTTCTTAAGGCTATTGTATGAGGAATATCAGCAGGCGTATTTATCGCATCGACGTTATAAATGTCCACAAAAGGTTCGCCTTCTAAAAACGGCTGGTCAATACTCATGATTTATTTTTCATTTTTAGCGATATCGCTGATTTAGCAACAGACACTTCGTCGTATTCGCGTTTAAGTACACGTTGTTTATCTCCGTCGTTTTGCGGTAAATGTCTAAGTTCTGCGGCCTTTGGACCATTATACAAAATTGATTTTTCGTGACCTTTGCCAAGCAAAATAACCAAGTCACCTTTTTCTGCTAAATCAATTGCCTTTTTAACGGCTTCTTCTCTTTTTAAAATACTAAACAGGTCTTTATTCATTATTTTTCCGGACTCTTGTGCACCATCACAAATCTGATCCAATATTTTTAGCCCATCTATGTCACGGTCATCTTCTTCTGTGGCAATTACAATATCGCACCATTTACCGGCAATTTTACCTTGTTCAGAACGCTTAGCTTCGTCTCGTCTACCGGCGCTTCCAAATGCACATATTAATTTTCCTTGTGTTAGCTTTTTTACTTCGGCTAAAATTTTATCAAAACTTTCGGGAGTGTGTGCGTAGTCTACTATAACGTCAAAGTCTTGACCCTCGTCTACCTTGGTCATTCTTCCTTCTACTTCGTGAAGACTAGCAATTCCGTTTTCTATTTGATCCTTACTAAGTCCAAGCGCCCTGCCCACGCCAAGTGCTGCCAAGCTGTTATATACGTTAAAACTACCAGGCACATGACAGTCAATTTTATAATATGTATCACCTGTTCTAACGCTATAACTACTGCCCGCTGGAGTCATAAATATATCTGTTGCTAATAATTCACCCTGTTGAATACCGTAGGTAATAGAATTTTCTATGTCTTTTTTAAAATATTCTGCAACTTTATCGTCAGCATTTATTATTCCAATTCTTAAGCCGTTTTTGTTTTTATTAGTCTGTTTAAACAAAAGCCGTTTTGCGTCACGATATCGTTCAAAGGTTTTATGATAATCCAAATGTTCATGACCCAAATTAGTAAAAACTGCAATGCTATATGGCACGCCCCAAGTTCTGTGCTGCGCAAGTGCGTGCGAAGTAGTTTCTAAGATTAAATAATCTACTTTGTTGGCTTTGATTTTTTTAATTTTTTGCAGTAAATCGCGTGAACCCATAGTAGTTAACCTGGTTGGATTTGCGATTTCGCCCCTTCCGTCACCATAATCAATACTAATAGTCGTCATCATAGCTACTTTAGAGCCGGATTCGCGCAACATTTGTGCTATTAAGGCACTCGTACTGGTTTTACCATCTGTACCGGTTACACCTATGACCTGAAGCCCTTTAGCAGGAAACCCCATAACCACGTTCCATACAACCGCTTCGGCCCAGTGCCCCGCCGGCTCTATGCTCATGAATAATTTTGTTGGTACAATTTTTTTGACCACGTCGCGTAAACTCATAAGTTACAGTATACTCAACTTGCTCAAAATGGCGCAGTCTTACTATTTTTAAAACTTAATTAAAGGCTTTCGCTTGCAGACACATCTTGGACTTCTTTATCTAGTCCTAAAAATAAATCTTCTTGCTTGTTCTTTAACAATTTTAGCTATGCCTTCAGTGTCGTCAACGTGCATACCTAAGTATTTATTTTGTAATTCTTCTTGGCTTAAACCTTGCAATTCTGCATCGTCAATTTGTGTAAATTCTACAGAATCGGCTTTTTGTTCTGGAATATTAGTCTGCTCGGGCTTAACTACCGGTGGATATGTTCCGTAACTTTCCTCATTATCTTTAGTGTCTGTAATTTTTGGTTTTTCTGGTTCAGCGCTTTTGGCAATATCTTCTGTTACTGGAGTTGGTTCGGGTACTAGCATTTCGACTAATTTTTTACCCAAATTTGCTATTGGTTCTTTAAACGACACAACTTCTGGTTGTTTATTTAAGATGTTAAGCTGAAGTTGTGCGTGTTGGCTTTTAGCAAATTTTTGAAAATCTGACAATAGCTTAACAACGTCAGAACCGCTTTGTTTTGCAGCGTATTTTTCTGAATCACGAACTGTCTGTACTAAGTTTGTCCAATTAGACTCGTCGCCCGATGATACTTTTTTAGACATTTCGTCATAAAGTTCTTCGATGCTTACCAATGGCTTACCTTCGGCATTTAAATATTCTCTTACTTTTCTTTGTTTTGCAGATTTTGGAGGCTCTAGTATTGGTTCTTTAGTAGTTAGGTCTTTGGCATCTTCTGGCTTTACAGAAACTATATCGTTCGCCTTGTCAGAAAGCGTATGGTCTGGCAAAAGCAAGTGTTCGGCTGGTACACCTAATTCAACTAACATAGTGTCTAGTTGTTCTGGCGTTGCAGTCATTGCGTCTAATGTTTGTGTTGCTGGAACTGATTCGTTGTTCATATTTTTGTCCTGTTTATTTTTGCTTAAAAACTTATTTATTTTATGTTTTAATAGGCTTATAATAGCAAAATACTTATGTTTTGTCAATATGTACTGAAGCTACTTTGTAGTTTACACAAATGAGTTTTTTACAATATTTGGTAAACTAATACAATGATAGTTCTTGGTATCGAATCTAGTTGCGACGAAACCGCGGCAGGAATTGTAAGTATTAGTGACGACTTAGTTTGTACTTTGCATGCTAACGCCGTTCTTACAAGCATGGATCTGCACGCCGCTTACGGTGGTGTAGTGCCCGAAATCGCCGCCCGCGAGCACATTAAATCCATCAACCCTGTAATCGAACAGGCTTTTACAGAAGCCGGCATGACATGGGACGACATAGACGCCATTGCCGTTACTAATGGCGCTGGGTTGGGCGGAAGCCTTTTGGTAGGTGTAATTACTGCTCGCACGTTAGCAATAATTAAAAACAAACCACTGTATGCCATAAACCATGTAGAAGCCCATGTGTACGCTAACTTCATTACAAAAATAGGAGATATTAAACCTCTTACCCCCTATTTACTACCTCCCACATCCCCCGTGTTCCCTATGTTGGCGCTTATTGTTAGTGGTGGCCACAGTCAACTTGTATTGTTTAACGATCATTTTGACTACAAATTACTAGGTCAAACTCAAGATGATGCAATTGGCGAAGCTTTTGATAAAGTAGCAAAAATCCTTGGACTGTCCTACCCTGGTGGTCCAAGCGTGGGAACAAAAGCTTTAAAAGGTAATTCAAAAGCGTTTAGCCTGCCCAAAGCAAAAATGCCCAATAAATACGACTATAGTTTTTCTGGATTAAAAACAGCCGTTTTAAGGCAGGCCCAAGCGATGTGCGGTAAAGACTTCACTTTTCCTAGTTCTAGCCTTCCAGATGCACTTACAAGCGCGCAGAAGGCAGATATTGCTGCGGTGTTTCAGCGTATCGCCATAGAAACAGTGGTAGACAAAACAATAATGGCATATGAAGAATTTCAACCAGCAAGCGTCGTCATCGGGGGTGGCGTTAGTGCCAGCACCGAACTTAGGCGCCAATTGGCTGATCGATTACCAATTGAAATAAATTATACTGACCCAAAGTTATCAACCGACAACGGCGCCATGATAGCCACTCTCGGTGCATTTAAAGCAAAATTAGCCGCCCTACCAGCCGACCCATACAATTTAGACATAAACCCTAACCTGTCTATGTAACTAAAGTTCGGGGTCTAATGGCATCGCCAATCGACCAATTTGTTCCCTGGTTAGCGGGTTGTCGCTTCTTAGCCCTACTGGCAGTTCAAGACACATTTGTGCTAAATCTTGTAAGCCTTGTATGACGCTACTTGCTTCTTGGGGTGTAGATATACCAAATAACACCTTTAGGTGATCTGGTTCTTTGCCAAATTTTACGTGACCTTCAAAATAATCCAAAGCTGTGTCTGGACACATGCCGTATCTGGCAGGACAATCACTACAAGAATCGTTTACAATTCTCTGCTTTTCGTTTTTCATTACTATCAATATACCATAAACGTTATGATATGTCAATATTGCTAACGCTTACCCTTCCCTGTTAATATTAATTCTGAAACAAATAGAGCGAATGAACAAACCACGTAAACAATGTGGTTAGAACATTTTAAAGTAGTGGGACAAAAAGTAGAGATTAATTAGTGAGGGCTTTCACATGAAAGATCTTGTTTGTTGATTTGTGCTTTTTCACGTGAAACACCACTGTTAGATACATGTATTACTTCCCTACTATTCTGGTATACTAAAGGGGAAGTTTTTTATTTTTTGAAGAAGGTGAATTTAATGCAATTACCAAAAGTCTACGAGCCGAATCTTTACGAAAAAGATATTTACGAATTATGGGAAAAGTCAGAAGCTTTCACTCCTGTATTTAGGCATGGTAGCAAGAGTGCTTTTAGTACTGTAATGCCGCCGCCAAATGCAAACGCTAATCTTCATATTGGTCATGCGCTAAATTACGCCTTAATAGATATTTCGGCCCGTTATCACAGATTAAAAGGGGATTCGACTCTAGTTTTACCAGGCGCAGACCATGCAGGGTTCGAAACTCAAGTAGTTTACGAAAAACACTTAGCCAAAGAAGGCAAAAGTCGTTTTGACCTAAGCAGAGAAGATCTTTACGACGGCATATACAAGTTTGTGCAAGGAAATAAAGATAATTTTGAAGGACAACTGCGTAGCCTAGGGGTTAGTTGCGACTGGTCTAAATTTACATTTACTTTAGACGAACAGATTGTAAAAACATCATACATTACGTTTAAAAAAATGTGGGATGATGGTCTTATTTACAGGGGTGAAAGACTAGTTAATTACTGCACAAACCACCGCACTAGTTTTGCAGATATCGAAGTCGTATACGAAGAAAAAACTAGTCCTTTGTATTACTTAAAGTACGGACCTTTTACGCTTGCTACAACAAGGCCTGAAACTAAATTTGGCGATACTGCGGTTGCAGTTCACCCAGACGACGAACGATACAAACAATACGTTGGCAAAGTAATAACAGTAGAGGGAATTGACGGTCCTTTTGAACTGCGGGTAATTGCCGACGAAATGGTCGATCCACAGTTTGGAACAGGGGCGGTAAAAATAACGCCAGCACACGACTTTAACGACTTTGAGGCCGGACAAAGACATAATCTTGAAGCTATTCGCGTTATTAATCATGACGGAACGCTAAACCATTTAACTGGTAAGTTCGAAGGTATGACCGTAGCCGATGGACGAATAGCCGTTGCCGAAGAACTTAAAGCCAAAGGGCTACTAGAAAAAGTAGACGAAAACTACCAAAACAGGGTAGGGACATGCTATAAATGCGGAACCGTTATTGAACCAATGTTAATGGATCAGTGGTTTATAGACATGAAAAAGCTAGCCGAACCTGCCATTAAATCAATTAAATCATCTAAAATTACATTTTACCCTGCGTCTAAAAAAGAACAGGTAATTACCTACCTGCAAAACGTGCGCGACTGGAACATTAGTAGGCAAATTGCTTGGGGTATACCTATTCCCGCTTTTCAAAATATTAACGACAGCGACGATTGGATTTTTAACGAGTCTGTAGATCAAGAGATTATTCATTTAGACGGCAAAACATACCGTCGTGATTCAGACGTATTCGACACTTGGTTTAGTAGCGGGCAATGGCCTTTTGCTACCCTTCGCTACCCTGAACATTCAGATTTTACAGATTACTATCCTACAAGTTTAATGGAAACTGGCGTAGATATTTTGTACCAATGGGTGTCTAGAATGTTATGCCTAGGCCTGTACGTTACCGGCAAACTACCGTTTAAAGATGTTTATTTGCACGGCATGGTCAGAAGCGAAGACGGACGCAAAATGAGTAAAAGCATTGGTAATGTTATTGATCCTAAAGACGTTATAAGCTCACACGGTTCGGACGCACTTAGAATGGGTATTATAGCTGGCCGAAGTGCAGGGTACAGCGCGGCTTACGCACCAAGTAAAATAGATGCTGGCAGAAATTTTGCCAACAAGCTTTGGAACATTGCTCGTTTTATATCTGACAAATTAGGCGAAGACACCAAAGCTTTAGACCTAAATCCTACATCTGTAGCAGACCACTGGATATTGAATAAATTACAACAGTCTAACAGGGAACTTAGTGAACATTTAGACAATTATAGGTTTAGCGAAGCCTACGAAACACTGCATCATTTAGTACGCGATAACGTTGCAGACTGGTACATCGAAGCGTGTAAGGGTCAGCAAAATGATTCCGTTTTGCAATATGTATTAAAAACAATTTTAGCCTTTTCTCACCCTTTTGCTCCATTTGTAACCGAAACTATTTGGCAAACACTTTCGTGGACAGGAAGCGATCTTTTAGTAACGTCCCAATGGCCGCAAGAAGTTAAGTTTGACAGCAAAAAAGCAAACGAATTCGACGATATTAAAACAATCGTAACTGAAGTTCGTGTAATAATTTCTAACCTAGGTCTACTAAAAAGTACTTTGTACTATTCGGACGTGCCGTTTTTAAAAGAAAACTCTGTTTTATTAGCTAAGCTTGCTGGATTAGTTGGCGTTCACGAAGTCGAATCGGGCCACGGACTGCATTTAACTAGTACTCCGTATACTTGCTGGCTTGACGTAGACGAATCTACCGCAAGACGCTACACAACCAAATTGAACGATCAAAAAATACAGCTTCAGTCTGTAATAGACAACTTACAGGGCAGGTTAAACAATAAAAAATATGTAAGTGGTGCTCCAAAAGAACTTGTAGTCCAAACACGCGACCAGTTAAAGGCTAACAATGACCTTTTAAGCGGTGTTCAGGCCGAAATTGAACGATTCCAAATAAACAAATAAGTTATTTGGTTCTTAGTGCGGTCTGGATTCGTTGAACCGAATCTTCTACTCTGTAATCGTCAAACCACAAAACCTTCCAGCCCATTTTTTCGGCGGCCATAAGGTTTGGTCGGCTATCGTCGACTAACAAGATTTCTTGAGGTGACACACCTGCCAATCCTGCTGCTATTTCGTATATTTTAACTTCTGGCTTAATTGCCATAACTTCAGAACTGTCGATAATTGTCTTGTAATTTACGTTTGGTAGCATACCTTTTGTTAACATTGCGTCAATTTGACCGGGCATGATATTGCTCAATAATCCAACGTCATAACTGCTTGCTACTTCTTTAACCAGGTCGTGCATTTCGGCAATTGGCTGTACTGCTTCTAGGTAATAAGATGTCCAGTCTACAGCGGGTACGCCAATAGCTTTTGCTAAGGCCGTGTTAAAGTCCAAAATTGTCATTTCGCCCCTGCAAACAGCGTCGTTGTAATGCCAAAACGTAGATTCTACGGTATCACTGCTTGTGCCCAAGTCGTCTGCCAACTTAGTGAATGCGTGGTGGTAAAAACGAACCAAACAACCGTTAATGTCAAAATACACAAATTTAATACCGCTAAGACTACTTGTTTTAGTACTTACTGGGGCTGGCCGTGCTGCTAAAGGTGCAGTATGTCCCAAAAGTTCGTCCAAAGACAGTCCAAGCGTGTCTGCAATGCTCTGAATAGTAAATATAGAAGGGGACTTAATGGCGCCGCGCTCTATTTTGGCCAATGTCGAATAAGATAATCCTGCGCTGGCGCAAAGTTGTTGCTGCGTAAAACCAGCTTTTTGCCTTGCTTCCTGAAGCTGCTTACCTAATCCCACCTCATCCATACACCATATGATACCAGTAAGTTTAAATTTATGCGACACAAAGTAGTACTAAACGGCTAGTTAATTGGGCAGGGGAGTTGTTTAATACAGCTCAAACTTTACCAAAATAAAAAGCCGACCACTGGTGTCGACTTGTTATTTTGGCGGAGAGGGAGGGATTCGAACCCTCGCGGGGACTTGCGCCCCCCTAACAATTTAGCAAACTGCCCCCTTCAGCCACTTGGGTACCTCTCCGTATGCTGCGCGATTACTTGGGTTATTTTAACGTAAAATCACATAAATTACTAGAGTTAATTAGAATTTTACAGTATAATTATGAATCGATGGAGAGGTCGCATAGTGGTTTAGTGCACCGGTCTTGAAAACCGGAGTACCGGAAACGGTACCGAGGGTTCGAATCCCTCCCTCTCCGCCAAGTTAAAATCCCACTGATAAGTGGGATTTTTATTTGGTGGTAATAGGATTCGAACGGGAGTGCCAGTGGCACTCCCCGAGCCGAAGCCCCTAGACTCGTCAAAGACGAGGCGTGGGGTTTCTGCTGCAAAACTTATATTTGTTTTGCCAGAAAGACGAATCCCTCCCTCTCCGCCAAGTTAAAACATCCGTAATTATGACGGATGTTTTTTCGTTATTTTGCATTTAAAATAGTGCTACAATACGCTTATGCAAGACGAACAAAAGTGGCAAGACGAGACTGCTGATCAGTACCAAGTTAATGTTCCTAGTCTTGATCCTGTAAACTGGACCGCTTCTGAATTTGTATCTCATCAAAAAACCGTTGCTTGGTATATTGTTCTTGGTGCTATGTCGGCCGTAGTTACTTTGGTAGTGTATTTAATTTCTCGTGATATCTTGTCTGCAGTTGTGGTTGTTCTTTCGTGTATTGCATTAGGCGTTTTTGCGGCACGTTCCCCAAGAACCAAAACATTCGAAATTAACGACAGGGGAGTACTTATAGACAGCAAGTTCTATCCTTTTGAAATGTTTAAATCTTTTTCTGTGGTAGACGACGAAGCTGTAAGCTGTATTTGGCTTCGTCCTCTTAAAAAAATGATGCCGACTTTAGTTATGTACTATGCGCCCGACGACGAAGAAAAAATCGTACTAATGCTAGACAACTTTTTGCCTCAAGAAGATCGCCAGCACGATATATTAGACAAAGTGTCTCGTCGTATTCGCTTTTAGTCTGGCGAGGAAAGAGGGATTCTACCTTTACAGCAATCGAAAATTACGATTGCTAAGTAAACCC
>JBAXHY010000002.1:0-44728 GCA_037138655.1 bacterium
TGGTGCAGAGTGTAGGATTCGAACCTACGAAGGCTAAAGCCGACAGATTTACAGTCTGTTGTGTTTGACCGCTTCACTAACTCTGCATAAAGATTCTTTAATGGAGCCGAAGACAGGATTTGAACCTGCGACCCGCTGTTTACAAAACAGCCGCTCTACCACTGAGCTACTTCGGCGTGTATTATTTGAAAGTACAGAGTAAATCTTATCAGAAAAATTAATTTTATACTAGTACTATGCGTGACTAATTGTTGTATTTCTGTTACGTTTATACAGTAATGAAACATATTTTTACAAAACACTTCTTAAGACACTGGGTAAGCGTACCCTTTATTTGGTTTATGATACTGCCAGTTATTGTTTTGCATATAGGTATAGAGATTTATCAACAGATATGTTTTAGACTATATGGCTTAGAATTAGTTAAAATTAACAATTATATAAGCGTCGATCGCAATAGACTGTCTTATTTAAGCCTATTAGACATCGTTAACTGCGGTTATTGTACATATGTAAACGGCGTTTTTGCATACGCCAGCGAAATCGGGCACAAAACAGAATACTATTGGTGCGCAATTAAACACGCTAATCAACCTACAAATCCTGCCTTTGCTTACCAAGCTAAATACGCAGATTACGGCGACAAAGACAGCTTTGAACAAATAAGATCAAATAGAGGCAAAAAGTAGTCGAATCTATCTTCAGTATCTGTTAATATAGTTTAGTACACGAATATTTAAAATATAAGTGCCCTGATAGCTCAGTGGTAGAGCGTTTCCATGGTAAGGAAGAGGTCTCGAGTTCAAGTCTCGATCAGGGCTCCAAAATCACAAAAAACTCGTATCTGTTTGACCGATAAGGAAAAAACTGCTACAATTTACGAAAAGGTATTTTATTTTTATGGCTAAAAAAGGCGACAAACGAAAAATTATTGGTATGGTAAGCTCCGAAAGTGGCAACCGTACTTATTACACGCGTAAAAACACGCAAAACACACCAGATAAATTAAAGTTGCGTAAGTACGATCCAGTACTTCGTAAACACGTTATCTACGAAGAAACTAAGAAAAACTTAGGTAGAAACGAAGTTAAACCTCGTAAGGGTTAAACAGCAAAAAACACTCGCATCAAAGCGAGTGTTTTTTTATTTTAAGAAGAAATATCTAATATACTATTAACAAGTTCGGCATGACTCCATACTAATGGCGACACTCCGGTATGTACACCAGTTTCTGGGTTAACTTGTTCAGACAACGTTCCGCTTTGACCAGCATGAGCTAAGCACCATTTAATCAAGTTTGATGCGTCTTCGGTTTTATTAATTCTTATATAGTATTGTGCAAGCCAAAGCGTTGTAACAAACCACGGATTCCCTTTGTACGATGGGGTACTACTAAAATAACTATCATTTTCGTATCTAGGTATTCCACCAGTTGGCGATGAATTTAATAATTTAACTTCTATAGTCTTTGCACCGTCGGTAATGCTTTTGTTGTCTTTATAATAGTCAAACATAAAAGCCCCATACCAGCTAGACACATCTAGGGTGGTATCTAATTTTATGTCTTTGCTGTCGGTTATACTAAAGCCCTTATTCCACATTTTGTTTTCTTTGTCGTAAAATACATCCTGGTTTTCGAATAAAAGTTCTGCCGATAAGTTCCAGTTAAGATGATCGTCATGTTGTCCAAATAATTTTGCAAAGCTACTTGCTACTAAAAGTGCTTTCCTTGTAATGGCTGTAGTGTATGTATGAGTCAGATATTTTTCTTCCCATAAGTCATACGAAGGGTGGGGAAGCCCAGTTTGTTTATCTATAAATTTACTCATAAAATCGGCGGCAGGTTTAATGAATGTTTTATATAACTTTTCTATAAATTCTTTGTCTTTAATGTAATCGTAATATTCGCCCAGCATAAATATAACTATAGCTGTCTCGTCTTCTTGAATAGCAAGTTCGCTGTGTCTACCGTGTAGTAAAGGGTGCCAAGTACTACCAACAGCTTTGTCGGGCTGATATTTGTGCATCATGTAACCATCAGGATGCATTATTTCAGAACAAAATTCAAAAAAGCGTTTTGCTTCGGTTTTATAACCTAATCTAATTAGTGGCCATAATACAAACGCTCCATCTCTTGGCCAAACGTAACTATAATAATCGCGACCATAATTATAAATAGACGAATCACAGCTTGCAATAACACCGCCACGCTTGTCTATATGAGCTTTAATAATCAATAAAGATTTTGTAGTTGCTTCACTAAGTTCGTCAGATACTGATTTACGTGATAAATCAGACTTACTTAACCACAAATTCCAACTTTTTCTTGTTTTATCTAATAAATCATTAAGGCCTGATTTCATTAGATCTTTATGTATTATTTCTGCATCTTGTTGAGTACTAGATGCTACAACCCAATAATCTACCACGTCTTGTCCAAAAGGCTCAATATTAGTCGTAAAACCAATTACAGAATCTACTCCTGCATGCTCTACAGCACAGCCAGACAGTTCGCCATCTTCGGCATCCCTAAATGTTCCTTCTTTGCCATCTATTCCATAGCTACCGACTGCAAATTGGTCAAATGCATCGCCGTTTGATTTTCGGCCACCTATTAACAGACTAACGCTGCCTTTATAGTCCAATATGTATTTTTCGTCTGGCTGATATAGCGCCGTATCGGCTCTTCCTGCATGCGAAATCTGAAATACTTGATGCATAAATAAGCGAATTTCTCTTTTTTTATCGCTATTGTTATGTATTGTCATTTGACGACAAAATACATCTTTATCTTTAGCAACAAAATCATTAAAAACTAATTCTAGCGACAAACTATCTGAACGCATAGATATTTTACTAACCAACGCTTTTGATTCAAAATTAACTGTCCTACTCCAAAGCTCAGAATCAACCCAGCTAAATACTCCGTCAATCCAAACACCAATCATATGATTAAGAAGCCTAGAATTTGATAAATTTTCTAGTCCTACATAAGGGTAATAAAAATCGTTAACAAATCCGTTGTCATTAAGGCCTACTGTAAGTGCGCCGTTGCCTAAAATCACTGGTCGTCCCATTACATTAAACCTCTATACCTTTTACTGTTAATCGGTACTTAATGTCATGAAAAGTGTTCATAAAGTTCATATACGCCAAATAAGGCGATTCGTAAGGACTAAAGTATGCATGCACGTCGCCGTCACTCCACCATTTTGTACACATATAGTAAAAATGATCACTTGTCTGCAATTTGCGCCAATCGTCAATAATACTTAGGTCTTGTGATTCGTGAACCGCCGATTCAAGAGAATACAACGCGTTAATAGATGATTGTTGCATTTTATTACCTAACCACGCCGTAAGATCTCGTTCTGTATCGGCCCAAGTAACTGTATTTGGCATATCTAGCTCGTCTACGGCGTCAAAGGACGTAGCCGCTTCGGTAACTGTCATAAAGGTATGCTCGCTATTTTTAAGCCAAGCTTTAGGCAGGTCTTCTAAAAAGTCAAAAATGCCACTATCTTCCCATTGGTGTTCACCGAATGTTTCATAATCCATAAAAAGGTTTATGAGTGGTTGATCCCAAGATGAATTTGTCCAATCCATAAACTTACTAGTAGTAAGAGGGTATTCTTGCCAAGACCTATTACTAAACCTAAACGCAATATCGTCGCTTAATTTATAGTTTTTGGTAAGTAACTTAATATTATTTGTATAAGCTGGTTTATACACGTAATTAGGGCTTCTCCATCCAAGTACAGGATCCCAACCTTCACTTAAAACTACTTTGTAACCAGCTTGATCTGCCCAGTATCCTATGTCGTTATTGTAGCTAAGTTCGGTGTTTCTAAAAGCTGTAGGCGTTACACCAAAAAGTGATTCTATTTTGTCTTTATGCATCTTAACTTGTGCCTCAAATTCTGATCTAGAATAAAAAAACGCTAAACTATGATGATAAGTTTCGGCAACAATTTCTACTCGTCCTGTATCTATAACTTTTTTAAAACTATCTAAAACTTCTGGTGCGTATTTTTCGAACTGTTCAATAACCGTGCCTGTAATAGACATAGACAATTTAAATTCGGGGTTGTCGTGCAACATCTTTAATAATCGTTCGTTAGTAGGTATATAAGATTTTTTGGCAACCTTTTTTACAATGTCGCCGTTATTTGTTCTGTCGCCTTCGTGAGTGTCAAAATAATCATGCTTATTACCAGCGTCAAATATAGTGTAGTGCCTAATACGAAAAGGCTGATGAACGTGCAAATACAAAACAATTGCTCGTTTTTTATCTACGCTCATGCTCTGGCTCCTATAGCGTGCCTGTCATATAACGAAAGTAGTTTTTGAGCCGTATGATCCCATGACATTCTGCTAACTTCTGAATATCCGTCCAAAACAAGCTGATCTTGCAATGCCTGGTTGTTTAAAACAGTAGTAATTTGATTTGCGATTTCGTTAATATCCCAGTAATCGATTTTTAAGGCAGATCTTAAAACCTCTGCAACGCCTGATTGTCTACTAACTAACGTTGCTACACCATAAGCTGCTGCTTCTAATGCTGTAAGCCCAAACGGTTCGCTAACTGACGGCATTACAAAAATATCCGACACTTCAAACATGTCGCGCCAAATCTTTCCACGCTGGAATCCCGCAAATATAACATTTGTTCCTAAACCAAGTTCTGCAGCTAGTTCTAGCAGTTCAAGTTCTTGTTCGCCTGATCCAACAAAAAGCAAAATTGTTTTAGGCCTTGCATCAACTACCAATTTCATAGCTTGGACAAGGTTATATAGTCCTTTTTGTACAGTTATTCTACCTACGTTCATAACTACCTTATAGCCCGATTCACGCATAACCCTTAAGTACTTAAAAGAATTTTCTCCTACAACAGAATCGTAAATATCTACATCAAAACTATTATGAATAACATCTATTTTGTCGGCAGGAATATTATACTGCTCTATAATTACGTCTTTTGTTAACTGAGACACTGCAATTATTTTGTCAGCTAACATCATTCCTAAGTATTCGATTTCGGACACAAGCGAATTGCCGCTTTTTCCTCCAGACCTGTCATATTCTGTAGCATGTATTTGGACTATTAGTGGTAAGCCCGTTATTTGTTTGGCTCTTATTCCGGCTCTAATCGTCAACCAATCATGAGCATGTATAACGTCATATTCTTCTGCCGTAGCTATATTATCAATAGCTTTTTCATAAACCTTATGGTAATCAGCTAAACTTACATACTCGGTATTGCCATCTTTGTCTGTAAATTTAAAGCTTTCGTATGCCATACCTGCACTCATTACTTGTGTAGAATCAGCCGGTACAGCAGATGTAACTTTCATAAAATCAATATGGGAATGATCGGCAGTGTAGGGAACTATAAAATTGATGTCAGCGCCTCGGCTAGCTAGCGCTTTACACATGTTAAAACATGCTACACCTAGACCGCCACTATTATAAGGAGGAAGTTCCCACCCTAACATCAAAACTTTCAACGTTTTACCCCTTATTTTCTGTTGATTTAATTATAGTATTTTAATCAATAAAGCACAACCGTTATATATCTGTTAATTGTGAGCATAATCACTGTGGTAATTTTGACCTATTTCTGCTACAATATGTTTTAAAGGAATTTATTATAACTATGGACCCACAAAAAATTAGAAACGTGGCAATTATTGCGCACGTCGACCACGGCAAAACAACACTAGTAGACGGACTTTTAAAGCAGTCTAATACTTTCAGAGACAACCAAGCAGAAATGTCTCAGGACTTAATTATGGACAGCGGCGCGCAAGAGCGTGAACGTGGCATTACAATTACCGCCAAAATTACTTCAGTTCAACACAATGATTACCGTATTAACATTATCGACACACCTGGACACGCTGACTTTAGTGGCGAAGTAGAACGCACACTAAACATGGCCGACGGTTGTTTGCTTATTGTAGACGCCCAAGAAGGCCCTATGCCTCAAACTAAGTTTGTTCTTAGTAAAGCTTTGGCATTAAACCTAAAACCGATTGTTGTTATTAACAAAATCGACAAACAGGCAAGACGAATCGACGAAGTCTTAAACGAACTAGACGATTTGTTTTTAGAACTAGCAGTACACGAAGAACAACTTCATTACCCTGTATACTACGCAATCGGTCGCGAAGGTAAGTCTTGGGACTCTATGCCAACAGATTTTGAAGCCGAAGCCGATCTAGAACCAATATTTAACGCAATCATGACACATATTCCTGCACCAGTTACCGAACTAGACAAGCCATTCCAAATGCTTATTAACGCATTAGCCTGGGACACATTTAAGGGCAAATATGCTATTGGTCGTATTAGTCGTGGACAAGTTAAATCAGGCGACCAAGTAGTTCTTTGTAAAAAAGACGGAACAATGCTTAAAGCTAAAGTAGACAACGTATATATGAGTCGTGGAATTAGCAGATTCGAAGTAGGCGTTGGCGTAGCTGGTGATATCGTTCAATTAACAGGTATATCAGATGTTCAAATCGGCGAAACTATTGCAGACGCAGTTTCTCCAGAAGCATTGCCAGTTATAGAAGTAGAAGCACCAACTTTACGTATTTATCTAGGTCCAAACACTAGCCCATTCAAAGGTCTAGAAGGTGAATTTAGTACTAGTCGCCAAATCAAAGAACGTCTAGACAAAGAACTAGAAACAAACGTAGGTTTACGTGTACAAGAAGACGGTATTGGATTTACTGTTAGTGGACGCGGCGAACTACATCTTAGCGTTCTAATAGAATACATGCGCCGTGAAGGTTACGAATTTGAAGTAGGACGTCCTCAGGTTGTCACGCACGAAGAAAACGGCAAAACAATGGAACCTTTAGAAGAAGTTATCATCGAAGTACCAGCAGAACATGTCGGTGCCGTACAAATGGAACTTGGTGCAAGACGTGCAACGTTAAAAGAACAGTTTTCTAGCAATAAAGGTGTTACAAAATTAGTATACGAAATGACTACACGTACGCTTTTGGGTATGCGTAACGTTTTAATGACAAACACCAAAGGTACAATAATTATGAACACTCTACCTCTAGGTTTTACCGAACTAGGAAGTGGATTATCACAATTACGTAACGGTGTACTTATCGCCTTCGAAACAGGTGTTACTACTCCTTATGCGCTACAAAACGTCGAAGAACGTGGTGTCTGTTTTATCGGGCCTGCAATTAAAGTATATGTTGGTCAAATTATTGGTCTAAACACTCGACAAGAAGACATGGAAATTAACGTCTGCAAGGCTAAGCACCTTACTAACATGCGTACTTCAAGCAGTGATGGTGTCGTTCAATTAACACCGCCTATTACTTTTAGCCTAGAACAATGCCTAGACTTTATCGAAAACGATGAACTACTAGAAGTAACTCCTAAGTCTTTAAGATTACGAAAAAAAGAACTAGACCCAAACAAGCGCAAGCGTTTGCCTAAAAACTAATTCAAACATTAATTTAAAACACGTTTTTAAATAGTAAAATTACTCAAGATACGGTATGATTTAATCTGTAATATATTTAATATTGCAGGTTAAATCACGTATGAGTAAAGCTCAGCCGGGTTCAGTACCGGTCTCCAAAACAAAGTGGTCGCAGAATCGATTTCTGTCAGATCGAACATTAACAACGAAGTCAATATATAGGAGTGTAGCTCAGCTGGTAGAGTACCGGTCTCCAAAACCGATGGTCGCAGGTTCGATCCCTGTCACTCCTGCCATATTAACAACCCCAGCTTTAGCTGGGATTTTTAATATGTTAGTTGTTACAGGTTTCGGTTCTAGCGACCGCTGCAAGAATTGCAGCAAGGTCGCAGTTCGCTATTTGACCAAAAACAGGGAAGTTCACTTACCTGCATGTTTTGGTCAAATATACCTTAGTATCCCTGTCACTCCTGCCAAAATACTTATAAAAGACCTTTTCGACAAGTTCTTACTAAAAAGTAGATGTTTATATACTTGTATTTATTGTTAATATGTGTTACAATATTATTTATTATGTCCAATCCATTAAATGATATTAATGTAGTCGAATCACAAACTCGCGTAGAACTTACTATTGATAGCGAAGTTGTTACAGCCAATAGGAGCCAAGACACCTTGAGCGCCGTCGGTGCGGTTTCTTTAACCGGAGTTATTGCTGGTGATACTATTGAACGTGCCTTTTTTACAAGAAACACTATTGCGAATCGATTAATGACTTATGTTGAACAGCTACAATCAGGAACATCTACAAAGCTACGAGCACATCAAATCGACGTATTTGGCGATATTGCAAGTTTTGTAGCGCAGCCACCAATAGATAATGAACAACCAGTCACTTTTGGGTATGTTAAATTGCCGACAGGAAGTGGTAAAACAGCAATATTTAGTACACTAGCTGGTATATTATCTTCGACCGAAAATAATTTACCGCCTCTTAAAGGGTTAGTACTAGTGCCAAAGCTAGACCTTGTTGATCAAACTAGAGGTATAGTGAGTGAAGACGGTAAAACTATAAAAGGTGGCATAGGTGCCTTTGCGCCTAATACTAGTGTCACCGTATACACTGGTATAGATAAATCATTAGAAGGTGACGTTGTAGTAATGACCTACGACTCATTACGTAATGGCGTAGAAGCTGGCATTTTAGCCCCAGAATTATTTGATTATATAATATGCGACGAAGCTCACCGCGCACTTGGTAAAAAAACCTCAGCAGCGATCAATAAAATTGCGGAAGGTCGTATAGTTATTGGATTTACTGCAACTACAGAGTTTGAAAATAAGTCTGTTGATAGCTTTTTTCCTGAAGAAATTCACTCAGTAGAATTGCGCGAAGCTATAGAACTAGGATGGTTGTGCCAGGTTCGTGCATTCGCTATTGACACAGGCATTACTATTGAATCAATAGCTGCAAACAAAGACTTTTCTGACGCTGAACTATTGACCCTTATCGAAAGCGAGTGGCGCAACAGCAAAGCGGTAGATTTTGCTAAATCTTTTGTAGAACAAGGCCAGCAAGGCTTAATATCTTGCGTACCGGGCGATAACTTAGCGCACGCTAAAATAATTGCTGAGCGCATTAACGAAACTCAAATACTAGATCCTAAGACTGGTGAGCTCAGAAACATGATGGCTGTCGCTGTTAGTGGCACGTTAAATACTAAAGAACGCAGCAAGATATATGCAGATTTTGAGGCAGGACTAATTGATGTTCTGACATATGTGGATCTACTTACTGAAGGCTGGGATAGTTACAAAGCACAATTTTTAATTAATTTGCGCCCTACTAGCTCGCCAGTGAATGCGGTACAACGTATTGGTCGAGTGCTTAGAAAAGTTGAAGGAAAAATAGCAAATGTTGTTGAATTTATTGATCGCTCTGAGCGTCCAATATATACCTTCTGGCACGCGATAGGTGAAGATACTATACAGCAAGGTAAAATAATACCAGAAAAACTACAAATAGAGCAGTTATCTGAAGATGCTGATACTAGTCTTGACGATTACGACAAGCTCGTACTGCCCGACAGTCTTCTAGAGTTAATTTCGTCTATTGAAGGTATTTCACTACGAGAAATTACAGTCGAAGAAATCAAGTTATTTGTAAACAAAGATGATTTGATACTTCGTGATGTCCTGAAAGAGCTTCATCTGACCCGTAGAACACTGCGCCGTGCCTTTGAAGGTGCAGGCTACGAGCTTATCATAACTCCAAAATTTAGCAACGGTAAGAAAGTACTAACAATCAATAAAGAATCGTTAGAGATGATCTATGACGATTTAGATAGGGTGCGACCACGCCTTGAACATGAAGTTTTTAAGGTAAAGACGCTTGCAGAACAACTATCAATTAGTGTCAGCAGTCTAACGCGTATTTTACAAGAACAAAATATAAGTATGCAAAGTATCGCAGTCATTGGAGGGGGCCATGTTAAAGTTGGTGGAAGCAGTCAAGCTATTGTTATTGAAGAAAAAGATATCGAGCGCGCGTTAAGGATTGGCCAAAACTATGTAGAAGAAACACAAAAACTTTTAATAGGTGATAATCCGCAGGCTAAATTTGAAGATGGCGACATGACAATTGCAGAAATGAAAAGTTACTATGGTCTAGGAACAAAAAAATATAATGACTTTTTGGATTCACTTGGCCAAGACGAACAGTTAAATGTTTTGGTAGAAGTAAGAAATGGTAGAGCAAACAAATTTGTTCGAGCTACCGAAGCTGAAAGAATTTATAATCTTTTTGTCGAGCGACATGGGTATCTACAAACGATGATAACTGATACGCACGAGCTTGCCCGAATGACCGGTGCACGATCTAAAGGTATTAGTATCTTAGATTTTGAGGATCTTGTACTTAGAGGTAATGCATCTTTAGCAAGTCTATTTGTATTAGTTTATGAAGGCGGCAAGCAAAAGCCACGCTTACCAATCAAAAACTTAGAAAAATTCATGAGTATTTATAAATCGCTATAATATTATTAAAATATTTTATAGTTTAAACAGTAGATATAAGCAAACGGCGACGCAGTGCGTAGCAATGCAATTCGCAAGATTCGCTATTTGACTAAAAACAGGGAAGTTTACTTACCTGCACGTTTTGGTCAAATATACCCTAGTATCCCTGTCTTCCGTCAAGCAGGTCCGTAACACCTGACACGAAGGATTCATATCAGTTAATCCCACTCTATCTATAGAAAATTATCTATTTAGCATAAGACTTAATGTACTATACGTTTATGAGTAAAAATAAACTGAGTACATATAGCAAACTTAAAGCTTTTTTTAAAACACTAACACCAAATGTAGTTTTTCCTATTGTTTTAGTCGTTTTTGGACTGGTTGGTGCAGTGGCGTCGGTTACAATTAATGTCGAAAAAACAAGTTTATTAAAGCATCCACAACAGTCACTAAGTTGCGATCTTAACCCCGTATATTCATGCGCAAGAATTATTGACACAAAACAGTCAACAGTCTTGGGCGTATCAAACGAATTGCTGGGAATCGCGATGTTTTCGGTACTATTAACCACAGGTGTGGTTTTACTGGCAGGAGCAAAGCTTAAGCCATGGTACTGGAGATTGTTTTTGGCGGGCATGATTGGATTTATGCTATTTGTAGGTTGGCTTTTTTATCAGTCGGTATATAGCATTGGTTTTTTGTGCATATTGTGTTCTACGGCGTGGTTTAGTGGCTGGGCAATCACAACGGCAGGGTATGCGTGGATGTATGATAATAAGCTGATAGTAGTCAACAAACGTTATATTAATGCGCTTAAGTTTGTTCGACGTAACATCTTAGTTATATGGGTATCGTTAATACTAATTTTTGCATTTTTAGTACTTAATCATTTTTGGTATTATTATCGAATATACTTTGATTTTCTTGGCTTGTAATATTGCCCCTGTTCACAAACTGATGGTATTTGATATATAATACAATTTATGGCAAAAGTAATAGCTACTAAACCACTCCTAATAATGCTATACGGCTTTCCTGGTTCAGGTAAAAGCTACTTTGCAAGGCAACTAGCCGAAAACATGCAAATTGCACATATTCAGGGCGACCGTATTAGAGGCGAGCTATTTAGCGAACCAAGATACGACAAGCAAGAAAACGCAATTGTTGCACAGCTAATGAACTACATGACAGAAGAATTTTTAAGTGCAGGCGTTAGCGTAATATACGACGAAAACACATCCCGAACTGCACAACGCATGCAAATAAGAGAAATGGCACGAAAAAAGGGTGCTGTACCGTTACTGGTATGGCTACAAATAGACGCTGATTCTTCTTATGCAAGACTAGATAAACGCGACAGACGCCGTACAGAAGACAGATATTCAAGGGAATACAGCGAACACATATATTCTAAGTTCCTAGGTATAATGCAAAACCCAAATAACGAAGATTTTATTGTTATAAGCGGTAAACACACATTCCCAAGTCAAAAAAGTGGTGTATTTAAAAGACTTACCGAACTAGGATTAATCACACATGCTGCGTCTGCTCAAAACGTCGTAAAACCAGGCTTAGTTAACCTTGTACCTACCAGTGGACGAGTTGACATGTCTAGACGCAATATATTGATTCGTTAGTATGGTCACATACATAGAAACCCTTGATTTTGGTAGGGTGCGCGTAATTAAAAGGCGTGGGTCACGTAGTATGCGTATTGCCGTTTCTCAGACAGGCGAAGTAAGGCTGTCTATTCCTTACAGAATAAGTACCGACGACGGCATAAAATTTTTAAACGAAAAAAAGAACTGGATAATTAAGCATAAATCGGAACCTACCTATTTAGAAGATGGTGCGCAAATAGGAAACAACCACACATTAAAAATACTAGTTTCTAAAAACTCCAAAACAACTTCTAAAATAATTGGCAACCAAATTATTGTAAACATGCCAGAAGATACAATGATCGACGACGTTCAAAAAAAATTAGAACAAATATCAAAAAAACTATTAAAAAATGAAGCAGAATCAGTATTACCTCAAAAAATTAAATCCTTAGCAAATGAACATGGCTACAAAATTAGAGACGTCAGTATAAAGCCACTACAAAGTAGATGGGGAAGCTGTAGTACAGAAGGTGATATTGTTTTAAATAGCTTTTTAATGCAGCTACCTTACGACTTGGTTTTGTACGTTATGTTTCACGAACTGGCTCATACATTACATCATAATCATGGCGATGGTTTTTGGAATGAAGTTAAAAAAAATATACCTGATTATAAGAATAAAAAAGTATTGCTAAAAAAATACCCGACTAAAATATTTGATATGCGTGAATCTGCTCGTTTTGTGTCATAATACTTCTAATGGCTAACCCAGTAATAAACACAGATAATACAGAATTCGAACAATTAAATAACTTAATTTATAGTATGGCCGACGGTGTTATTGCCGTAAGTAACATAGGTAAAATAATCGCTTATAACGGATCTGCACTTAATTTACTAAACATCAATAACACTATAGTTGGGCAAAATATAGATGCAGTACTGCATGTGGTCGACAATAAGGGCGAAGCCCTAGATATTAAAAAGTACATATTAGACGCAAAAGTACCTATTACAGACCGTAATCATAAAATAAATTATCCTGACAATAGTTTTATACATTTATATATAAGCGTTGCACCAATTAGGTTAGGATTCGGTAAAAAAGGCACAGAAGGTTTTGTAGTATTACTACGTGACATAACAGTCGAAAAATCATTAGAAGAAGAACGTAATGAATTTATTAGTGTAATTAGTCACGAATTAGGAAATCCTATTGCAATAGCCGAAGGAAGCCTTGGTAACGCTCTGTATGCAACGCAAAAGACAGAAGGCATAGATAATATAAAAAGCGCATTAAAACTGGCTCACGACCAAGTATTGTTCTTAAGCGACATGATTAACGACCTAAGTACTTTGTCGCGTGCCGAACGTGGTACATTGCAAGTTGAAGTAGATTCAATTAACGTACACGATTTACTAAAAAGTCTAGAAACTAATTATACCGACCAAGCCAATACAAAAGGCTTAAAATTTAGCGTAGAAATTGACCCAAGGTTAGAATTACTACAATCAAGTAAACTGTACGTCAGAGAAATCCTTCAAAACTTTATAACTAACGCTATAAAATACACAAACTCGGGTAGCATTACAGTTGGTGCTAATAAAATTAATGACGGTGTTGAATTTTTTGTCACCGACACTGGTTTTGGTATTAGCACTGCCGATCAAGCAAAAGTTTGGCAAAAGTTTTACAGAAGCGAAGATTACAGAACCCGTCAAAATAATGGTACTGGGCTTGGGCTATACGTAACAATGAAACTTGCACGCTTAATTCACGCAGATATTAAGTTAAAAAGTGAACTAAACGTGGGTTCAACTTTTGATATTTCTATTCCGGACATTCAACCGCAACCAGTCGTTTAAAATTACTTTTTGTCTTCTAATTTTGGCAGTGACGGAATAACACGCATCACAGGTAAACAAACGTTTCTTTGCTTCCATATAACTTCACCAAATTCATAAGCAAACATTGACCAGTGCATAATTACTATATCTATAAATGGTATGGCAAATGAACGTATCGTATAAAGTAATCTTTTAGTACTTATAACTTCTTTAACAATCAAAACGTAAATAAATAACTGCATAATAATTACCAAACTATATGCTATTAAATACACCAATTTATGGTTAATTAAAGATGCGATAAACATTACATAAGGAAATATAAACAGTACCAACAAAACAATAGTAACAGCAAGCAACATTTCGGGTTTTCTGTGAAGCTGCGGATATCTAACCCTAATGGCAGTTGTGCGCTGTGCTGCCGCTGTTTTTAAGCTTGTTACTCCTAAGTTATCTACTAGCAAAAATTTATATCCAGATTCATTTGAACATTCTCTGGCAAAATACGACTCTGGTACTATCATTCTTTTAACAGACAAAAAACCTCCAAGCGACAACAACTTATTACGATCAATAACCCAAAGCGTGCTTAATACTGGTGGACGTTTTAAATACATTCTTGGAAGCAAAAGTTCCCACATATATCTAGTTAACTGAACAACATTAGACTGCTGTATTTGGCTAGATCTTTTTGGTAAAACGCTAATCATTTGCAAAGATTCTGCAACCATACAAGATATAAGTTTTGAAATCGTGTCTTTTTCTACTCTTACATCTACACCGCAAAATAAAATAATATCACCAGATGCTTCTTGCATTAATTTTTGATAAGCTGCGTTTTTTGGCAACCATGAATCTCCTGGTTCGTCGCCTTGAATAAATCTAACACCTTCATGGGCGAATTTTTTAATTACATAAGATGCTTGCTCCTGCGAACAATCGTCAAAAACTAAAATTTCTAATTTTTTATAATCACTATCTATAATTGATTGCAAACATTCCTCTAGATCACTGGTTTCGTTTCTTGCTGGAATAGCTACAGTAACTGTTGGCAACGCCTTGTCGTCTTTGTCTAATACTTTATTAGTTAAATCAACAGAATACATCTTAATATTTTTGAATAGTACTAATAGCAGACAATAGTGACCAACGACGATTAAAACAGTCAAAATATTTAGGTAGTTATTAGCAATAAAATTTACTTTATTTAACAAATAACAAAGTGCAATTAACGTAAGTTGATAACCAATAATAACTTCGCTTGTACGTCTGGTAGATTTATACAAATATTCCTGATTCATGCGACCGTAACTAAATCGCATAATATTGAATATTCTATATAGACCTACTATAAAAAAAGTTGCACCAAAAATAAGTGGCGCCTGAAAAGCTATTTCGGAATGTACTATGCCAAGCAAAAGTATAAGCAGTGCGCCCGTAGAAAGTCTTATTAATCTTGGTGCTGGTGCTCTTAATAGCAGGAGTTCTACAACTGTAAGGGTAAAAAAACTAACCCAAACAAACTGTTCATAATTCATTCTAAAATTGTATCACAAACATAAGCCTAAAGGCTTGCAGTTGTCATAGTTAACCACTTTATGTTATATTGACAGGAACGGAACCTTCGATATGAAGGTTTTTTTGTTGGGAGACAATAAATATGGCAGATAAAGCAAAGAAGACGCAAACTATTCGCAAGAGCGAATCAATGCGAGACAAAGCAAACAAGGTTACTGAAAAATCAGCAAAGCCTAGACGTATCAAAAAAACAGCATCAAAAATTGTTAAGCCGTTAAAAGCTATATCAAAAATTGGTAAAAAAGAATACTTTTTAATCACCCCTAAAGAAACAGGTTTTAAAGGTTTCTTAACTAAAAGACGAAGTTTTACTCCAAAATACGTAATTTCTTCTTACAAAGAACTAAAACTAGTATCTTGGCCTAACAAGCTAGAAACCTGGAGACTAATGTCTGCAGTATTTATATTTGCTACATTATTTGCTCTTGCAGTTAAATTCGTAGATTACGGCTTAGATAAACTATTTAGAAGGGCATTCTTATAATGACTAAAAGATACGATTCACAAAAGCAATGGTATGCAATTCATACTTACAGTGGTTATGAAGAAAAAGTAGCAGAAAGCATTAGACAGCGCTGCGAAAGTTTAGACATGGGAGACAAGATCTACCAAGTTGTTGTTCCTAAAGAAAAAATGATCGAAATCAAAAACGGCAAACGAAAAGTCGTAGAAAAAAGAATATTCCAAGGTTACGTACTAGTTCAAATGAAAATGAGCGAAGATGCTTGGTACATTGTTCGCAACACACCTAGCGTTACTGGATTCGTAGGAAGCGGCACAGAACCAACTCCTGTAGAAGACGAAGAAATGGACAAAATTATGAAGCGAATGGGTCGTGATGATCCTAAGCATAAGATTGACTTTAATGTTGGTGAAGTTGTAAACATTATTGACGGGCCATTTAAGGGCTTTGATGGTAGTATTAACGAAATCGACCCAGCTAAGGGCAAACTTAAAGTTTTGGTTAACATGTTTGGTCGTGAAACACCGGTCGAACTTGACGGACTACAGGTTAAAAGAGTTTAGTCCTACATTTGTTTAAGCTAATTTATAAATTTTAATATCTATAAAATATTCAAATTTAATTAGTTAGAATCACTATGAACAACCTAGAATCTAACAAAGATCCCAACGTACAGCCTATTGAAGTACTGCAAGATTCTGAAAATATTAATTTAACTTTAGTTATAGCAAATATTGCAATAACTAATACGTTAACAGATACAGAATCTAGCTTAAGTGCGCAAGCAACTACTGCTACAAATCAAGTAAAAACTAGCACCAGATCACGGGCTGTTTCGGCTGGATTAGATTCTACTTTAGGAAACTATTTAAACCAAATAGGAAAACACCAATTACTTTCTAAACAAGACGAAGTTACATTGTCTAAAGATTTAGAAGCCGGCAGAAACGTCAAAGCAAAAAAAACCGATAATCCTGACTATGAATATTCGGCATTAGATCAACAAATTCTAGACACAGCCGTAAGTTCTAAAGAAAAATTTATTGTATCTAATCTGCGACTAGTAGTTAGTATAGCTAAGCGTTATAAGCTACCGGACAACTGGGATCTTTTAGATATTATTCAAGAAGGCAATCTTGGACTATACAGAGCTGTCGAAAAATTCGACTGGTCAAAAGGTTTTAAATTTAGCACCTATGCTACGTTTTGGATTCGCCAACACATTGGTAGGGCGTTAGACCAAAAAGGACAATCCATAGATTTACCCAACAGAGTAGGATCAAGACTACGAATAGCACTTGCAACATCGATGGACGGATTAAACGGACTAGACGCTGAATTAGCAAGTATTAACAATTTAATGCACCCAGTTTCGCTAAACCAACCAGTAGGTATTTATGATGCTACAGAATTAATTGAACTTATTCCTGCCGAATCATCAGACACCGGAGAAATTGTCGAAAACGATAGTACTCAAGAACAATTATTTAATATTATCGACAATGCATTGTCAGATAAAGAACCAAAATACAGAGATTTAACCAAACAAATTATACTTTATCGTTTTGGATTAACCGAAGACTACAATACTAGGTTAACTTTAAGAGAAATAGGTGCAAAATGCGGCGTTTCTCATGAAATCGTAAGAAGAAGATTAGCAACAGGAATCATAGATATTCAAAATTATATTAAAAAGTTTAATATATCTGAATTTGATTTTTAAAATCTTACATAAATCTACGTAGATAGCCTTAACAATTAATGCCTAGACAACAGAGGTAAATTGTAGTACAATTAAGTTTAAGTTACATATATTTTTAAGCAGAAGCTTCTAATCTGCTTATATAAGGAGTAAGAATTATGGCATCAAAGCCTGTAAAAGCGAATTTAAAGATGAAACTAAAGGGCGGCCAAGCAAGTGCAGCACCTCCAGTTGGTAGTACATTAGGTCAATATGGTGTAAACATGATGGATTTTATTAATCCATTCAACGAAGCAACTAAAGACCGAATGGGCAAAAGTTTAACTGTTCATATTGCAATATACGAAGATCGCACAATGAGCTTTAGAGTTATTGGAACACCTACAGACGACCTAATCCGAGAAAAATTAGGTGTACAAAAAGGTAGCGGCAAGCCAAATACAGAAAAACTTAGCAAAAAACTAAGTCAGCAAATGCTTACCGAAATCGCGGAAGCTAAAGCAATCGACATGAACGCCGACGATATAGAAGCCGTCAAAAAAATGGTTGCGGGCACTGCTCGTAGCATGGGCGTTGTAGTAGAAGCTTAATTTTAAAATAATTTGTGGGAGGCTAAACGCCGTTAACACCACGAAAGGATAAACATCATGGCAGAGACAAAGATAGATCTAGTAAAGCAAGCTAAAGAACTTGGCATAGAACACGTTAGTTCAACTAACACTATGGCCGAACTTCGCGAAGCAATTGCACAAGCAGCTCCAAAAAAGCACGACAAAGAATCTCTTCCAACAGAAGAACACGAAGCTAAAAAAGCAAAAGCTGGCAAAAGAAGCGAAAAAGCTATTAAAGAAACTACAGAAAAAATAGCTAAAGAAGAACGAAAAGCTGCAGCTATTGATGAAGAATCAACACACGTATTTAAAGCTGCACCTACTGCACGTACACATGCAGAACGTGCCGGTAAAAAATACAAGGAAGCTTACGCTAAAGTAGATTCTAAAAAAGAATACACAATGCGTGAAGCACTAGAACTTGCAACACAAACTAGTACTACTAAGTTTGATTCAAGCGTAGAACTACACATCAGATTAAATGTTGACCCACGTCAAGCCGACCAAAACATCCGCGACAGTATTGTATTACCAGAAGGTACCGGTAAAACTGTACGTGTAGCTGTATTTGCAGATATCGAAGACGTAGCAATTGCTAAAAAAGCAGGTGCTGACATTGCTGGTGCAGAAGAATTTTTGCAACAACTAGACAAAGGAATCATTAACTTTGACGTTTTGATTGCGACTCCACTTATGATGGCAAAACTTGGTAAATACGCACGCGCACTTGGACCTAAAGGTTTAATGCCTAACCCAAAAAGCGGAACAGTTACTAAAGACGTAGCTAAGGCAGTTACAGAAGCTAAAGCAGGACGCATCGAATTTAGAGTAGACAGCACAGGAATCGTGCATGTTGCAGTAGGAAAAGTCAGTTTTGGTACTGCTAGACTTGCTAAAAACACAGCCGCTCTTATGTCTAGCTTAAAAAATGCTAAACCTTCTAGCGTTAAGGGATCTTATGTTAAATCTATATTTGTTGCGTCAAGTATGGGACCAAGCATTAAGGTTATAACAAACGAAATTTAAATATACTTTATATTTAATAAAAACCCTCACATAAAACGTGAGGGTTTTTTAATTTAACATATTTTTAATAACAGTAAAAACTACAATACAACTAACTTGCACTAGCATCTTAAAAACACTTACAATACGTAGTAATGAACGAGGGAACACTACCAATACAAGGTATGCCGTCGTTGCCAACAGGTGGAGTGTACAGCAACAGGCAAATAAAAGAGGCTATTAGTATTGGCCATATTGTCTTTCACCCCTACATAGAAGAACATATTGCTGGAAGCAGCATAGACGTGACTCTTGGACACTGGTTTTATCGTACCGAACGTAGCGGTAGTGGTGGATTTTATAACCCCTTCGACGAAGGCGACGTTAATAGGTACTTTGATGGACCACACCAGGCTGAGGTTCATAGTATGTGGGCAGAGGCTAACGGACGTCGATTATTTGCAGGAATACCAGCCGATCAACCAATCATTGTTTTGCGCCCTGGCGAACGTATATTGGCTCATACGCATGAATTTATTGGCATAAAAGCTCCTGGTACAAGTACTATGCAAGCCAGAAGCACCTGGGGCCGTAACGGTATTGCAGTATGCTTGGACGCAGGTTGGGGAGATCCAGGCTACGTAAATCGGTGGACAATGGAAATTTATAACATGAACCAGCACGAAAGTGTCGTTTTGCCAGTTGGCGAACGAATAGCTCAAATCGTTTTTTATCATACCGGACCAGTAGATGCCGAATATTCAAAAATAAGTGGAAAATACCAGCCAGGCAGCGCAGACGACTTAGTAAGTCTAATAAATAATTGGCGACCAGAACAAATGCTACCGCGTGCCTATAAAGATTCACGCCGAAAACCAAGAGACATATGAAAGAAAAAGGCACTTTTTTAGTAATCGAAGGGACGGACGGTTCAGGAAAAGGCACTCAATTTGAATTACTCGGAAAACGCCTGTCAGAATCGGGATACAAAGTTATGCTATTTGATTTTCCGCAGTATGATCAAGAATCAAGTTATTTTGTTAAACAATATCTAAATGGCAATTATGGAACATCCGAACAAGTTGGCCCATACACGGGATCACTATTTTACGCACTAGACAGATATTCGGCTAAAAACGCTATCCAAAACGCCATAGACCAAGGCTATATTGTGCTTTGCAACAGATTTACTGGTAGCAATATGGCTCATCAAGGCACAAAGTTCGAACACTCCGAAGAACGAAGAGGCTATTTTATTTGGTTAGACAACCTAGAGTTTCAGATGCTTGGCATACCCAGACCAGACAAAAGCATAGTACTACGCGTACCCGCCGAAATAGCTCAATTATTAGTAGACCAAAAAAGCGCAAGAACCTACACAGACAAAAAACGCGATCTACACGAAGCAGACTTATCACATATGCAAAAATCCGTACTGGTATACGATGATTTATGTTCATTGTTTCCAAGGGATTTTAACCGTATAGACTGCGTACGTGGTGGGCAATTAATGCCAATAGCTCAGGTACACGACCTTATTTGGGAAACTATTTTACCTTTGTTGCCAAAAATTCAATCAGGTTCTGTTGGTTCTGTAACCAATATGAGCACTACTAATTTAAAGCCAAAAGACAGCAAGCTTAGTAACGAATATATTACCAAAGATTCAAACGGCAAATTTGTTATTACCGACAAGGGCAATCAGTTCCTTGAACAGTCAGTCACAAACACAAAAAGCAATGTTTACGCCTTTACCGACAAGTTAAGTGCAATAACAATCGCCGCAGCAATGGCAAGACTATCTAGGCGCTCAGACGATATGAGAATAACTATATTAGACGAATTTGCCAGTTCTGCAGGTAAAGACGAAAAACTTCTTCAACGAGTAATTACAGCATACGGCGACGATTCTGTTCAGCAATTAGTTGGTCAACATTTTGTAGTAGAATCTGCCAGTAACTTATTAACAAAAAAACTTGAATGGGGCAGACTAGCCGCGTACCTAGAACAATCAACAAGATACATATATTTTGATCAAAAAGACGAAAATAATAATTACCGCTACTATGTACCGCCATCACTAGATAAAAAAACATTAGTTGTGTACAAACAATTAATGGATTCCATATTCGATTTATATTCAGATATGGTACATAAATTAACGTTTTATATTAGATCTAAAGACAAAACACCAATTACAGAACGCGACATAGCATGGCAAGGTGCAACGCGTGCTCAGGCGTGCGATGCTATAAGAGCAGTGCTTCCTGTTGCTACTAAAAGTACGGTTGGTGTATACGCAAGTGGTCAAGCCCTAGAAAGCTTAATAATGCACCTTATGGCAGACGAACTACCCGAAGCTAATGAAACTGGCAAAAAAATTCTTGAAGAATCACGTAAAGTAGTTGGAACAATCTTAGAACGGGCAGACAAACCAGAACGCGGCGGTGCTGCAATAGCCTACAAAGCTAATACTTACAACGAAACTAAAAAACTGGCTTCAAAAGTATTATCAGGAAAATACACCACAAACTACAAAGATGTTACTTTAACCGATTATTGGCCTAAAAACGAACTAGACTTGTGTGCAGATATTCTTTACGAACACAGCGACATGCCTTTAAATGACATTAAAGCTAGCGTATCTAAGCTACCTATACAAAAAAAGCACCAGATTTTAACTACATACTTTGGTGAACGCTTAAATAGACGCCACAAGCCGGGAAGAGCCCTAGAAATAGCACATTATAGCTGGGATTTAATGTGCGATTACGGTATATTCAGAGACCTTCAACGCCACAGAATGGTTGACGACATGGAATGGCAACAATTAACGCCGCGCTACGGATACGAAACTCCTTTGTTAGTAGACCAAGCAGGCCTTACAGACGACTTTGAAAAATGTTTTGAAATTAGCTTAAAGCTTTATAGTATTTTACAAGATTCAAATTATGGTCCAGAGGCTCAGTATGCAACGTTACTTGGGCATAAAATGAGATGGAAAGTCACATACAACGCAAGGGAAGCTTTTCATTTGCATGAACTACGCACCACTCCACAAGGTCATCCTGGTTACAGAAAACTCGTACTAGCTATGCACGATAAACTGTGTGAAGTTCACCCAATAATAGGCGAAGGAATGAAGTTTGTTAACACCGACGAAGACCCAAAACTTACAAGATTAGCAGCCGAACGATATACGCAGTACAAGCTTAAAAAACTTAATGGCTAGACTGCCAAGAAGGTATTTTTTCTCTGGTAGCTCTAAATAAAGATGCTACAACCATATCTTCAGATGGTAAGTATATTCTTCGTTCTAAAACATTCACGTCTTTTTTAAATTCTGTGACAAAATCAAAAAATATTTTATTTTTATGAGTTCTGTGGACGTTGTATAAAGCATCTTCATAATAAGGTAGTCCAACTTCAGAATAACCTAAGCCCAAATAAGTAATAAACTTTGCGGCATTTGTAACGTTTTCTGCATTTCTCCAGTCAACTGCCAACAAGTCACGGTCATCATCGTTACGATTTAGGGTAACAAGCAACGACACAGCCGTATCTCCGTCTGTGTTCCAACCTACTAATCGCTCTGTATAGTCATGTTCTAAAGTCATATAGGGTAAATATTTATCAACAATATAATACTACATATGCATAGTTATGTCAATTCATAAGCATTATCATTGACATTGTACATAGCAGGAGTAAAATAAAAAAAGATGAACCAAGTTGCAACAACATTACAGAACTTTGTACTCGTGATTATTCTATCGGGCTGTGTTGCATTTGGATTGAAACCGACTAATTAGCAACTACACAGCCCAAATAAAATAGGTTTCGAAAGAAGCCTATTTTTAATATATGCAGGAGACACAAAATGAGTGAAACAACAGATTACAGTAACGAAGAAATAGCTAATGCAATCATGCATTCGTACACTGGCGAAATCGACGAAAACAACTTAGAAACTAAAGATATTTATACTAAAATCGGATACTGTACGTTATCTTCGGAGATAAAATGGAATCATTAAATCAAACAGAATCTATAGAATCAATAAATTTACATAACGAACGTATAAAACTTGCTGCGCAGTACCTATTAGATCTGCTAAATTGGGACGAACAATCACCAAACATAATTCGTTCAGAAGAGTAAATATTATTTTAAACTATTGTCTTTTAATAGCATCAATATATTGACTAAACTGTGTAAAATATGTTAATATTAATCTGTTACCGAAGACAGTGACTGCAATAAAATGCTTAATTAGTCACCGAGGCAAACAGATATTTATATCTTTTGTTTACGAGCACCATAAATGCTGTCTTCTTAAAACGAAGGCAGTTTTTTAATGCTTGGTAACAAACAAGTACCAAAGGTCGAAGGTATTTGTTGAAATCTTAAGGCTAAAAAAAGGATAAACATGGCTTTAACGAGAACTAAAAAGAATGACGTAGTCGCAGAAATTGCTGATCTTTTAAAAGATTCAAAATTAACAGTTGTTGCCAAATATGATGGTACGACAGTTAAAGCAATCCAAGCTCTACGTAAAGCAGCTAAACAAAACGGTACTAGTATTAAGGTTGTCAAAAACCGACTAGTGATTAAGGCTATACTTCAAAACGATTCACTTAAAGATACTGATACAGTAGCTCTTAAGGGAATGTTATTGTATGCATTTAACTCATTAGACGAAATCGCACCTGCGCAAGTATTGCATACGTTTGCTAAAACAGAACCTTCAATTCAATTTGTTGGTGCTATATCTGCAAATGGACAGTTTATGTCAGCAGAAGAAGTCAAAGTCTTGGCAACATTACCAAGCAAGAATCAGCTTATTGCTGGTGTTATTAACACGCTACAATCACCGGTACGTAACGTATTAAGCGGCCTATCAGGCAACTTACACGGTCTATTAGACGCGGTTGCAGCAAAAGCTACTAATTAATATTTTAAAAGGAACTAACACAATGGCTACAGATTTAAAGAAATTTGCAGAACAACTAGTCGGTCTTACTGTACTAGAAGTAAACGAATTAAGCGCAATATTAAAAGACGAATACGGTATTGAACCAGCTGCAGCAGCAGTTGCAGTTGCAGCTGTAGCAGCAGACGCTGCTCCTGCAGAAGATGCTAAAAGTGAATACGATGTGATCCTAAAAGACGCAGGCGCACAAAAAGTTGCAGTTATCAAAGCTGTTAAAGACATCACAGGCCTAGGTCTTGGTGAAGCTAAAGCTATTGTTGACGGTGCACCAAAAACAGTAGTAGAAAAAGCTAAAAAAGAAGACGCAGAAGCACACAAAAAAGCTCTAGAAGCTGCTGGTGCAACTGTAGAACTTGCTTAGTATTAAGCTATATACGGTTTAAAAATAGCCCTTCGGGGCTATTTTTCTTTTATAAGCGGTACTTATCCACAGAAATAGATTATAATTTTGACTTGACGCACATGTCGTGATACGGTATTCAGTGAAGACAGAGTTATAGAAACAAATAGAGGCGCGCGGGAGAACACACGTGGCAGAATTACCAGACAAACAAGTTAAACGACTAAAGGCACTTATAGCAGAGGCAGAGACTTCTCTTGCCGCAGCTAAAGAACTACTAGTTAGTTTAATGGGCGACGATGGAACTGTTGCCGTAGTAGACACCGAAGAAAACATCGGTAAGGTTATAGAAGGCGTTTTTGACGGCCAAAACATGGTTGGTAGCGACGGTAAAACTTACCCAGTACCAGCAAACTACGCGAGTAAATCAAAATTAGTACAAGGCGACATACTTAAACTTACAATAGCCGACGATGGTGCATTTTTGTACAAACAAATCGGACCTATACCTCGTAAACAAATCGTTGGTGTATTAAACCAAAAAGATGGTCATTACTTTGTAACCGTAGGAAAAGACGAATACCGAGTACTTCTAGCTAGCGTAACTTACTTTAAGGCAAAGCCAAATGACCAAGTAAGTATCAACATACCAGATTCAGACGTTAAATCTGAATGGGCAGCATTAGAAGCAGCGCTTTAATAAATCAAGAAATTTTATAAACGTCCATTTTATGGACGTTTATTTATTTATATTGCATGTTGTATCTTTTAATATAGCCAAAGCGTGTCTAATTTGGTTATTATCTATTAAATGGCCAAGTTATATTTTAGGTATGGTGCAATGAATAGCGGAAAAAGTACTGCTATATTACAAGTTGCGCATAATTATGAAGAACGTGGAATGAATGTGCTTATTATTAAGCCAGCTATAGACACTAAGGGCAATAATCAAATACTATCTAGGCTTGGATATTCTAGGACCGTAGATATTCTTGCTACGCCAGATATAAACATAGCTAAAAACGTCACTCAGTGGAACAAAGATGTACAAAAAATAGGCTGTGTTATTGCAGATGAAGCTCAGTTTTTTACTAGCGAGCAAATAGAACAATTACTCCAAATTACCGTCGAACAAAATATTCCTGTTATTTGCTATGGCATTCGTACAGACTTTAAAACAAAATTATTTGCCGGAAGTACTCGTTTATTCGAACTTGCTCACACCCTAGAAGAACTTAAAACAATCTGTCGCTGTGGCAAAAAAGCATTGTTTAATGGACGCAAAGTTGATGGTAATTTTATTTTTGAAGGCTCGCAAGTTGCTATCGACGGTCAAGACAATGTCGAATACGAAAGTCTTTGTGCCACATGTTATGCACACCATCAAAGTATTTTGTAGCAAAAATTACTCATTAATACTTTTAGTTTGTTGACCCTTTTACTCCATAATAAAGTTAATGGGATTAGCACTATACAGAAAATACAGGCCTAAGAGCCTAAAAGACGTTGTCGGGCAAGAACACATCGTTACTTCATTGCAAAAAGCAATTGCCACTGACACAATTAGCCACGCTTACTTATTAACAGGGCCCAGGGGCGTAGGAAAGACTAGTATAGCCCGTATTCTTGCACACGAGCTTAATGGACTGCCATACGATGATTCAAGCAACCATTTAGACATCATAGAAATTGACGCCGCCAGTAATCGACGAATAGACGAAATAAGGGAACTACGAGACAAGGTACATATTGCACCTACTAGCTCTAAGTTTAAGGTATACATAATTGACGAAGTACACATGCTTACCCGGGAAGCATTTAATGCACTACTTAAAACCTTAGAAGAACCACCAGAACACGCAATTTTTATATTAGCTACAACCGAAGCCCACAAAGTACCCGACACAATAATTAGTCGTACTCAACGATACAGCTTTAAACCCATTACAACAGACGACACCATTAAGCATTTAATGGCTATATCTAAAAAAGAAGGTATCAATATAGATAAACCATCGCTTAAGCTATTGGCAGATCACGCTGCAGGCAGTTTTAGAGACAGCATTAACTTGCTTGATCAATTAGCTGGTAGCAGTGATGCAATAACCCAAAAAGACGTAGTAAGCATGCTTGGCTTACCCCAGGAATTAACTACCACCGAACTGTCTAATGCTATTCGCAGTAAAAGTGCTAAAGATATATTAAACATCTTAGATACTTCAAGATCAGAAGGCACACAAGCATCGGGAATATCCAAACACTTACTCACTAGTATTAGAGCAGACATTATTAGTGGCAAAATCGAACCTTTAGATAGCTTAATAACATTATTAGACGGGCTAGCAAAAGTTAATAACAACACTAACCCGTACTTAAATTTAGAATTAGCCTTACTAAAATATGTAAGTATTAACGACCCACAACCTGTACCAACAAAAGAATCTACCAATAATTTGTCTGTGGTTACAAAGGCAACAGCCGCTAAGCCTACAGTAGAAGAAGTTACAGTAATACCGCAAAAAAATAATACAGTTAAACCAAAAGAACCTAAAATTGTTCAACAGCCTCAAGTTTCACAAAAACCAGCAAAATCTGCACCAACAAACGACGACTCCAACGAACCTTACTGGCAAGAGTTATTAAATCAAATTAAAACTAAACATAACACTTTATACAGCATGCTTCGAATGGCAAAACCAAAACTCGATAAAGATGTATTAAATTTATATTTTGGGTTTTCTTTTCACCACAAGCAAATTACACAGGCAACAAACTTACAATTAATATCTGATACAATAAGTGAAATTCGCGGAACGTCTACACAAGTAACTTGCACGATTGTTAAAAATGACAAGTCGTCAAACAGCAAGCCGGCAGAATCTTCACCGCCTATAAAAACCCACTTAACAGATGTATCAAATATATTTAATGGCGCAGAATTAGTAGAATAGGTAATCAGAAAGAATACTATGGATCCTAAAATACCACCACAAAACCCAGAAGCCGAAGCAAGTCTATTAGGTTCTTTGTTAATAGACAGTGACGCGATTGTTAAAATTGCCGATATGCTAAAATCTGATGATTTTTATGACGAACGACACAAATACATTTATGAAGCTGCTATATCTTTATACGAAAAGCACAGTCCGATCGACATTTTAACTCTTACCGATCAACTAAAAAACAAGCAACTTCTAGACATTGTAGGTGGCGCAGCATACGTAACCGAACTTACTAACTTTGTTCCAACCGCAGCCCATGTCGAACAATACGCCGAAATCGTAACTACAAAATCAATGCGCCGAAAGTTAATTAAGGCATCACAGGACATAACATCTATAAGCTACGACGAAGCTAGGGGATTTAAGGATTTAGTAGAAGAAGCCGAAGCTAGACTGTTCGAAGTTAGTCAACGCCATGTTTCACAAGACCTTTCTAGCCTAGAAACGATATTAAGTGAAAGTTTTGACAGACTTGATGACCTTCATAAAGATAAAGGAAAAATCCGTGGCGTACCAACAGGATTTAAAGATCTAGACAACATTTTGGCTGGTTGGCAAAGAAGCGACTTAGTTATACTTGGAGCGCGTCCAAGTATGGGTAAATCGGCATTGTCTTTAAATTTTGCACATAACGTAGCTGTAAAAGCTGGCTTGCCTGTAATTATGTTTAGCCTAGAAATGAGCAAAGAACAGTTAGTAGACAGATTATTAGCGGCCGAAGCAGGGGTAGACGCCTGGAACTTGCGTACAGGCAACTTAACAGACAGCGACTTTGAAAAAATCGGTCAAGCTATGGGAACATTATCCGAAGCAAAAATGTACATCGACGACACTCCTGGCATTACAGTTAGTGACCTCAGGACAAAAGCTCGACGCGAAGCCCACAAGCAAGAACTAGGTTTAATAATAGTGGACTACTTACAACTTATGAGTGGTGGAAGCAAATTTAACGGCGACGGCAACAGGGTACAAGAAATATCAGAAATATCCCGTGGTTTAAAAAGTATAGCTCGTGAACTTAACGTGCCAATTATTGCACTAAGTCAATTAAGTCGTTCTGTAGAAAGCAGAAGCCCCCAGATTCCTCAACTTGCCGACCTTCGTGAATCAGGATCTATCGAACAAGACGCCGACGTTGTAGCGTTTATCTATAGAGAAGACTACTATAATCCCGAATCTGAACGCCGTGGAATAACAGATATTTTTATTAAAAAACATCGTAACGGACCAACCGGTCATGTAGAACTATTCTTTGATAAAGATAAACAAAAGTTCAAGAGCCTTGATTCTAGACACTCCGATACCTTTAAAGAATAAAAAGCCTAGATATACAGCGCAAAAAAAACCTTATGCTGTATAATTAAACCCATAGTAATGAAAAATACACGTCGCTTTATTATCCGTCATTATCTAAGCATGTTAGTAGTTGTCGGACTGCTGGTTTTAGGCATAATCTTATACACATACGGTTCAAGAACATTCTTAACTGGCTTGTCGTCTGCCGAACAACAAATAATCAACCAATCCAGTTCAATAAGTGCTATTTTAAAAAATCCACTTTGGATTATTTATAAAGTAGCAGTGTTTTTAAGCCTTAAATTAGGTGTAGCAGACTTTTCATTAAGATTTATTAGTGCATTTTTTACCATAATTAGTGTATACGCATTTTATAGTATTGCCAAAAAATGGTACAGCCAAAGAGTAAGTGTGTTAACTACAGTACTTTTTGCACTTAATGTGTCTACACTAACGGTGTCCAGAATAGCAACACCGGCTGTTTTGTTATATTCATGGATTGTATATTTTGCCATTATTGTCTGGCTAAAAACAACACGACGAACAAAAGTAGCGCCCCTTGTAGTATTGGCCAGTACAGGAATAATGATGTATATTCCAGGTTCTATTTGGGTATTAATATTTATATCAGCGTGGTTCTGGAAGGATATTCCAAGAATATTTAGGCACATGAACAAAACATCAATTTTATTTGGTTCAATTTTAGGATTATTGTTTATAGCACCTTTATTATTAGCAATCCTGAATGACACTTCCGTACTAAGAAACTGGTTATTAATTCCAAAGCACCTAAATATCGGCGACACCCTACAAGCCCTAAAAGACATACCGGCAGCACTATTTTACAGGTCAGCTACAAACCCAGCATACAATTTGGGACGCTTACCAATGTTTGATGCTTTTACCGGTACACTACTTTTACTAAGCTTTTACGCCTACAAAAACAAAGTTAGCCTTCAGCGTACAATAGTATTCTTTATTGCTATACTAGTTAGTTTGTTGCTAACTGGCATAAACAATAACCAACTTTATCTTTTATTTTGTTTACCATTTTTGTATTTAATAGCAGGCGAGGGAATGTCTTATTTGTTAAATGAATGGCGCATAGTTTTTCCACGTAACCCAATCGCGCGTTTTACTGGCACATTACTAATGTCCATAGCTGTGTTTAGTACATGTTCATACCATATGAATCGTTATTTTTTAGCATGGGTAAATTCTCCAGAAACTAAAAAAGTATACTCAGAACCACCGCAAAAACATATATCACAATAAAAGTTCACTCAGTTTTGATACAATATTAATATATAGAACTAAAAAAGAGGTTTTTTACTATGAGTCGAATGGATCAAGCTAAAATGTTAATGAAAATGCGAAAGCTACAAAAAGAGCTACAAAAAGAAATGATTACCGCCGAAGCAGGTGAAGGTGCAGTTAAAGTAGAAATTAACGGCGAAATGAAAATTAAAAAAATCAGCATAGATGCAGATAGTGTAGATACCTCTGACATCGGTCAGCTAGAACGATGGGTAGAAGAAGCGGTTAAAGATGCAATTTCTAAAAGTCAAAAATTGGCCGCCGACAAAATGCAGCCAATGATGGGTAGCCTAGGTAATTTAGGGTTGTAAAATACCTTTCTTAAGATGTCCTTATTACCTAAAGCGTTAGAAAATGCAATTGAAGCACTTGGGCAACTACCTGGAGTGGGTCCGCGTAGTGCAGAACGATATGCGTATTATTTGTTAAAAAACGATTCGTACAAAACAAATAAGTTAATAGACGCTTTTTCTACATTACACAAAGGCGTAAAATTATGTCCTGTTACTTTTGTTTTAATAGACAATAACTGCGAAGTATCGCCACTTTATACAAACCCCGGCAGAGACAAAAGTGTAATTGCAGTAGTTTCGGATCCTTTTGATGTAATTGCTATCGAAAAAACCGGACTGTTTAAAGGGACATACCACGTTCTTGGTGGCTTAATTTCTCCTATAGACGGAGTCACGCCTGATGATCTTAAAATATCTGAACTTGTTTCGCGTATTAAATCAGATGGTGTTAAAGAATTAATTCTTGCTATGAACGCTTCTGTAGAAGGTGAAACTACGTCTTTATACTTACAGCAGCAACTAGAAGACCAAAAAGTAATAATTAGCCGTTTAGCAAGAGGCTTAAGCGTAGGCGTTGACCTTGAATACGCCGATCATATAAGTCTTGGTAGGGCGCTAACTGGCCGTCAAAAAATGTAGCTAAGATGTTATACTAGTACTTAATGGAATCCTTATACACTCAAGTTAATGAACTTATCAAGTCATCTAAAAATATAGTCGTACTTCAGGCAGACAACCCTGACGGCGACAGTTTAGCTAGTGCATTAGCATTAGAATCAATACTTGGTGATTTAGGCAAAGAAGTAACTATGGTTTGTGGCATAGATATGCCGGCACACTTACGATACTTAAGTGGCTGGTCACGCGTACAAAAAGATCTTCCAAGCAAATTTGATATTACTATACTAGTTGACGCAAGTACCGTTACACTATTAGAAACATTAGACAATAACGGTCAATTAGCTTGGGTAAAAACCAAACCACTAATTATTTTAGATCATCATGCCATGACAAGTGGAATACCATTTGCAAAAATCACCATAAATAATGATTCAGTATCTACAGGTGAAGTTATTTATGACCTAGCAAAAGCTAATAATATTCCAATGTCAGTCGAAGCTATGGAATACATTGCAGTTTCTATAATGTCTGACAGTCTTGGATTGACTACAGATGCAACTACATCTAAAAGTATACGTATAATTGCCGATCTAGTAGACGGGGGGGTAAGTCTTTCTGGCCTAGATGACGCACGCCGAGAACTTATGAAAAGAGACCCAGTACTTTTACCTTACAAAGGTCAATTATTACAAAGAGTAGAATTTTATGACAACAACAGCATAGCTATAATCACGATCCCCTGGAAAGAAATAGAAACATACAGCAGTATGTACAACCCTTCGATGCTTGCACTAGACGATATGAGAATGACAACAGGCGTTCGTATAGCTATTGCGTTTAAAACCTACACAACAGGCCGTGTAACAGCCAAAATACGATGTAATAGCGACGGAGCCATTGCAGGATTACTTGCAGAACATTTTGGCGGCGGTGGACACAAGTTTGCCGCAGGATTTAAAGCAAATAAGGTAGTAGATTTTATAGAATTTAAAAAAGAAGTAATAACTAAAGCAACCGAACTACTTAAGGAAATTAATTAATGCAATTACACGATACACTAACCAATGCATTACAAGACGTACAACCGATCAATAAAGTCGTAACTATCTATTCATGCGGTCCAACTGTATACGATTATCCTCATATCGGTAACTGGTATTCGTTTGTTAGATGGGATATTTTAAACAGAGCATTATTACAAAATGGATTCAAAACAAATTGGGTAATGAATATAACAGATGTTGGACATCTTGTAAGTGACGAAGACGACGGCCAAGATAAACTAGAAAAAGGCGCAAAAAGAGAAGGCAAAACCGCCTGGGATGTTGCTGAGTATTACACGGATTATTTTACTAAAGGTTTGGAACGGCTTAATTTTTCAAAAATAACAATGTTACCAAAGGCTACAGACAATATTCCGGAACAAATAGAACTTGTAAAAATACTTGAATCCAAAGGTCATACTTATGTTATTGACGACGGTGTGTATTTTGACACCTCAACAATCGAAGATTACGGTAAACTCGCGCAGCTTGATTTAAAAAAGTTACGTGCCGGTGCACGCGTAGAATTAAATCCTCAAAAAAAGAACCTTACAGATTTTGCACTATGGAAGTTTAGTCCACGCGACGAAAAACGAGATATGGAATGGCCAAGTCCGTGGGGAACAGGATTCCCAGGATGGCACATAGAATGTAGTGCAATGAGCATGAAATTTTTAGGCGAAACAATTAGTATTCATGCTGGTGGCATTGATCATATCCCCGTTCACCACACTAACGAAATTGCTCAAAGCGAATCTGCTACAAATAAACCTTTTGCCAAAATTTGGGTGCACAGTAATTTTATTCTTGTAGATGGCAAAAAAATGAGTAAGAGCATTGGCAATTTTTATACCCTAGAAGACATCGAAGAAAAGGGTTACACATTAGATGCATTTAGACTTCTTGTTTTAAGTTCAAAATATCACACCGAGGCACAATTTAGCTGGGAAGTTCTTGGATCTTTTCAGATAGTACTAAACAAGCTTAACGCTTGGTCAGATTTGCAGTTTCAAGGTTTAGAATCTAGCGAATTAGTAACAAGCTACAAAGATTCAATTTCTTCTATTAAAAAAGAAATCGCAAATAATTTAAATACACCTAGAGTTTTAGGTTTAATTAATGGCATGTTAAACAAAACCACAGAACTAGGCATAGATTCAAATGCTATTAAAGATGCTGCTATACAAATAGATGCGTTGTTGGGTCTAACATTATCATTAAGAAAAGACATAAATAAAGCTCAAAAAGTAAAACTAGCAAACAGAAAAAAAGCACGCGCTCTTAATAATTGGGCAGAATCCGATGCAATAAGAGACGATCTACTTAAAGAACACATAGAGATTAAGGACGTTCTAGGTAATCAAATCTGGAACAGAAACTAATCGTCTGAATTATTTTTTAAAGATTTAGATTCTAAATAATCTTCTAGTAAAATCTTAAGACATCCCGCTGCAGGAATAGCTACAAAACCGCCTAGCAGTCCACCAAAGCCAATACCTAGTAGTGCTGCAACAAATACCAGTAATGGCGACAAATCGTTATTACGGGACTGTATGTACGGCTGAATGGTAACGTTTTCTATTTGCTGATAAACAACAAAGTAAATTAATATAGCGATTGCTAAAGGTGCAGATGTAAACAAGCAGGCAATTGCTACTACAGCTGCTGCTATTATATTTCCGATAGTAGGGATTATTCCAAAAAGTGCAACCATACCAGATAAAGCCACAACATTAATGTTGACGTCCATAATACTACTTAATATAGTTAACGCAATTGCTGCAAAAGTAGCAGCGATTAATGCAATAAGTAACTGTGCATTAACAAAACTAGTTACTAAATTATACATTCTATGCATTAAATGCCTAGTGCGTTCTTGTCTTCCTTCGGGTAGTGTTTCGATTATTTTACCAATCCAATACGGGCCTTCTACTAGCATCATAAAAGTAAGCACTAATACTGTAATAAATGACACTACAGCAGTCATAATTCGCGTAGCAGTATTTAATACGGGCTTAGACGCATCCCCTAAGTTATTAGTCCAGTCATTGGCAAAATTATCTAACTGTTTGCTTAGTTCATACTTTCTTACAAAACGTCCTACAGAACTGTCTTGACCTTCAAGACTTTGAATCTTACTTGGCACATCTTCGATAAATTGAGTAGATTGAGTCACTAGCGGCGGCAACACTACGCTAAAGAACGAAAATAAAATAGTAATTACCGCAATATAAGCAACCGCCGTACCCCTAATTCTGCTTTTACTTTTTAATTTACGTGTAATAAATCCAACAACTGGATTTAGTGCCATTGCTAAAAAGAAAGATATAAATATTAATGTTAATGAATGTTGAATATTATCAAAAAATCTAAAACCAGCATACGTTGCTATGCCAAAACCTATAATTCTTACTATTGTTCTGTTAGATACACTTATATGAACTTCGCTACTTTTTCGTTTAAACATATTTTAATTATTATCCCTATTACGTCTGCTTGCAAGCGAATGTTTATAAAAATCTACAATTTTAAGCCCTACAACTTTAATATCGTACTGCTTAACAGACTCTTTTTGTTTATTACCTAGTGTTAGTGCAAACTCTTTATCAAATAACAGCTGGTTTAATCTTTGACTAAACATCGCTGTATCTTGGGGATGAATCAAAGAAAACGGCTGATCCCCTAAAACTGTCTTATAACCATCGTTGTCGCCACCTAATACTACTTTTGAACCTGCAGCCATAGCTTCTATTAAAACTATTCCAAAACTTTCACCGCCGGTCGACGGAAAAACAGCAACATCGGCGCTTGCTAAATAGTCTGCTTTTTCGTGTTCGTTCAAAAAACCTGTAAAAACAATTTCGCCCTTTACTGCAGTTACTTCTGTGGCCATTTTTTTTAGCTTAATCATATCTGGGCCGTCACCACACATAATAAGTCTTGGGACATCAGCTACTTCAATATTTTTAATTAATTCCTGGTAAGCATTTAGTAAATAATGAGCACCTTTTCTTTCTACAAATCTACCTAAAAATAGTATATTTTTTTTATCATTTAAATTTTTTAACGCAGATCCTTTTTGGTATTTATCTAGGTCAACTACATTTGGCAATACTGTACTAGAAATTCCAAAATGTGATTTTGCGAATACTCTTGCAGCCGAACTTACACTAATAAAACCATCAAATCTTTTTTTATTATTGTGCAACAATACTCCAAGAGCTTTAGTCCCAAATTTAGATAATTTGTCATGAGGCAAAATATGAAAAGTACCCACAACAGCAGTATCTTTTGTTGCATGTTTAATGACTTTTCCTGCAAGCAATGGGCTATACGGCATCTGAACATGTAACACATCAAAGTGTTCTTTTTTTAACAAACTTTTAACTTTACTTCCCGACGCAGGTAAGGGAATAGCCATTCGATTTTTATTAAATCTAACGCCAACTGTTCGACCCAGATTATGTACATTTTTTTGGCTGGCTCCAGGACTGTTACCAACTAAATAATGAACTTCGTTTCCTTGCTTTTGCAACCATGATCCAAGTAATTTAATGTATTGTTGTACACCGTCTGGTTTATCGAGCCTATCGTCTAAAACAAATCCTATTTTCATTTAATTTTTTACTAAATTTTTATAAATTTTTTCGTACGAATCAACAATGCTCTTATAAGAATACTGCTTAACTTCTTTTTGAGCCCATTTTTGCCATATTTCTCTTAATTCTGGCTCGTTTATTAATAAACTCATCCTTCGTGCAAAAATATCAGAATCTAGCGGATTTACTAACCCGACCGATCCAAGTCCTTTTAATACCGACGCATAACCAATGTTGTTTCCACCTATAACTGGCGTATTTGTAGCCATAGCTTCTATTAAAACGATTCCAAAACTTTCTCCGTACAAAGCAGGCGACACAAAAATAGATGAATCCTGTAATAATTTAATCTTTTGTTCTTCTGATACATAACCTAAAAAGTCTATTCTATCAATCACACCCAAATTTATAGCTAACGTTTCTAATTTATCTTTATCTGGGCCGTTTCCAGCTATCAACAACCTATGTTCAGAATCATATTTTGCAAATTCTGCGTAAGCTTCGATTAAATATTTAACACCTTTGCGTTTTTCTAATCTTCCGACGTACAAAATATTCTTTCGTTTGTTAGCATCAGATGGCTTGTTGTAATGCTTAAGGTCAACACCATTTGGTATAAAATTAACCTCATCAGATGTAATGTAATCAGAAATATAGGTCGTAGCTGCTTCTGATACGGCTGTAACTGCACTTAAATGCTTTAGTATAGACTTTACAAAAGGCGATATGCTACCGGCTATAGATTTAGCAACTACAGTTTCTGGTAATGCCGCATGAAAAGTGCCAACTACCGGTACTTTAATTCTAGGTAACATTTGTCTGGCTAAAATTGGCACAAGTGGCTCGTGCATATGCACAATATCAAATTGTTGTTCGCCTAATAATTCTTCGATTGCTTCTGTTGTTACACTAATAGAAACATCTACGCTTGTATGATTTGGTGTTTTAATACGTCGCGAACTACCCAAAAAAACTACATCAGTGTCGTCAAAAACTAGTTCTTTGCGGGGCTTAGGAGTAATTATTTTAACTATGTGTCCTCTTTTTTTAAGTTCATTAGCTTGTTCAAAGACATGCTGTTGAACTCCTCCTGGCATCGATAAATTGTAAGGACAAACAATAGCTATTTTCATAATTAACTCCTTGATAATACATTACGTAACGATTGAGGCATTAAACCACTAGACGCTTCTTTATTAGCAATAATACTTGGGGCGTGATTATCCATTACTGCTTTATGCTCGATAAAATCGCTAAAAACTACATGCATATGTTGTTCTACAATTTGATTGTTAAAATACTGATCCGCATTCACCGAAACGTGATGTACTGGCATTTTAACTTGTTTACTACAATTGTCTAACGTTAGCATGCTAATAGTAGTGTCCATATATGTTCTAACTTCGTTACAATGCCATAAATGAATTTCAAAATTCATAGCTTTATTAGCTTCTTCTTTGGTCAAATTTTTAAACTTATTCTTTGCATTATGTGTCTTAGAATATGCAGTTCTTAATACAATAGGGCTTAGCACTACATATCTAAAAAATAAAGCAGGAAGCTTACGACTAAATACACTAGCTAAAGATCGATAAAACAAATAACGTTTACGGCTAAATACAAAATCATCACGATGACAAAATCCAACTACGCTAACCAATACATCAACTTTACTTACTAATTTAGGATGTTTTTGCAACATACGTGTAGCAACAACAAACCCAAAAGACATAGCAACAATAGTTATTTTTTTATTTTTGTATCTTAATTTAATAAAAGAAGCCAAATAATCAGCCAAATTGTCTAAAGTTGGCTTCATGCCTATTTTATAAAAACTATCCATTCCGCCAAAACCAGGAAAATCCGGCATCGTAACTGCGCCATACTGGTGTAGATCTTCGGCTATTCCCGCCATACGTTCAATACTGGCATGATGTCCGTATAGCAACAAAATATCTTTATTGTCTGTTTTTTTAGAAGGCAGCACAAGCATGCGACCCTTTAGTCCATTAATGTTAAGTGGTTGTATGTTGTCTTGTATTGTCATAATAAAGATGTAATTACTAATATATTGTCATATTTTGACAATAATTAACAGGACAGATACATAATATAATTGTAATTGGACGTTTTGATATAATGATTTTAGTTATGATAAAAAAAATAAACCTATCAATATTAATAATATTTTTGCTTTTGGGTACTTTTTGGGGTTTTCGTATTTTTACAAAAAAAAATACAAAAGTATCAAGTAATAGCAAAATTACCACTCCCGACAATTCCAGTAACACTCCTAATAACAGCGCTCAATTCAACAAAAAACTGTACAGTATTACAGAACCCACCAGCTTGTGGTTTGTAGCAAACAAACATTATTCGCTACCAATAACTTATACACCTAATGATTTAATCGTTCCTAGCGTGCCTTTAAGGCTAGCATCGTCAGAGCAACAAATGCACTTAAGAACTGTATTGCAAACAGATCTTTTAAACCTATTTAATGACGCAAAAACCATAGGACTACAGCTACAACTAGGTAGTGGTTTTAGATCGGCGACATATCAAAAAGTTTTATACGATGGCTACGTTAACACGCAGGGGATTACAGAAGCAGACCGAAGTAGCGCACGTCCAGGACATAGCGAACATCAAACAGGCTTGGCTCTAGATTTTACCAGAATAGACGCTAAGTGCCATTTAGATGCTTGTTTAGCAGATTTACCAGAAGGAAAATGGCTGGCAGAAAACGCTTATAAATACGGTTTTATTCTTAGATATACATCAGACAAAGAACAAGTTACAGGATATATGTTCGAACCCTGGCACTACAGATACGTAGGGCATGAACTTGCGTTAGAAATGCATAATACAGGTATCAAAACTTTAGAAGAATTTTTTGATCTTGGACCTGCAACAGATTATACAAAGTAATCTATAAACCAATATCTTTAAGGGTAAGAATAGGTATCGACGTAAACGTATTTAAAGTGCTACTTATTCTTTTTTCTTGTGCATCTATAGTTGTATTTAAATGTGAACTTTTAAAAAGTTCTGTTGATTTTTCTAATGGAACTAATTCAAAATTTTTGCGCGCCAGCAAATCTTGTTTTTTAGCTTCTTCGGCAGTCCAGTCGTAGTGCATATAAGTAGGCAAAAAACCTGCACTTATAATCGATGCATTTTTAGGGTCTATTTCTAATACTGCAATTCCGTTAAAAAGTGTTTCTGGTTCTAGTTGTGCGTGCAAAAAGTTACCCAGGCTATACCAAACTAAAGTTTCGTTACCACCAGTGCCAGTAAGTCTTTTAACAGGCTCTAAGACATGCGGACCGTGACCTAAGACTAGCTTTACACCCAAATCAGCTAAGTATTGGCTTTCTGACAGTTGATAGCCGTTAACGCCCCCAGAATATTCTGTACCCCAACGCATACTTACAATAATAAACTTTGCACCCGCAGCTTTTGCTGCTGCAACTTGTAACTTAGCAAATTCCCGACTATACATATTGACCGAATAAGAAGCTGGTGGGGTAGAGTTTGAATATGTTGTATACGCTAAAAACGCATATTTTAAGCCATCTATAACAAAATAATTAACCCTCTGTCTGGCTTCGTCAGAACTATTTTGCCCTACTACTGTAAGTGTTCCTTGAATTTTTTGCCAAATCGCTACGTTAGAATCTATTACAGACTGATTTTTATCACTACTATGATTAGACGCAGTATTAATAAGGTTACAGCCAACATCTACCATGTTATTAGCAAACGCTTCGGGGGCGTTAAAACTTGGATAACCAGTTACGCCAAATTTTTCTCCACCTACCAAAGTAGATTGGTTACAAAAACGGATATCTGCAGACGACATAACAGGCTTCATTTGATCCATAAACTGAAAATAGTTATATTGACCTTCAACGTTTTTAGCCTGTAAGTTTAATGCGTCATGGGCAATAAAATCCCCAGCAGCAATAAACCTAGTAGTTTTAGGTTTAACAATTACATCTTTTTCTAGCACATTTACCGTATTTTTACTGTCTTTATTAACAAAATTATCGCTGATCTTTTGTCTTAAAATAAACATAGTAACTAAGATGATGATTATTACTAAAATGACCGCAACATATTTTAGCTTAATAATACTTTTCTTAGGTTTCATGTTTTTATTCTAACAGTGCGCCTTTACTAACCCACACATATTCCCAGGGTTCTGGCTCTGGTCCAACACTTCTAGCTCCATCAGGATAACTTGGAATCCAACCAAATTCTTTAGCCATTTTAAAATTATCTTTACTTAACCAAGCAAAACAGTCAGTTTCTAAAAAGGCCATTCCACCTACGTTGCCACATGCAATATCTACAGTAAAACCATTATGATGCCTAGAATAACCCGGGGGAGCAGTTGTTTTAAGTGTCTCTTCTACAGATGCGTCAGCCAACCCTAGTGCAATATCTGTTATTTTTGCATTTAATCTGCCTACAAATAATTCACGTTGGTCGTCGACCGACCTAAAAGCGGCTGTCAAAGTTAAAGTATGACCTGCTTTTTTTGCTTCGGTAAATAAATCTGCAAGTGGTTGTTGCGCTTTTTGTTGTATTTGCATACCTTCAATCGTACTAACAGGTGCAGAAATAGGGGCGCTCCTTAACTTATATCCTCTTTTTTCGGCTAAAGATTGGATGCGCTTATCTGCTTCGGGGTTTCCAGTTATTAAAGGGGGTGAAATTATTTCTGACGTGTTTGGGTAGGCAAATGATCCATAAAAATCAACAAAACCAGTATTACTAAACTCTTTTAGTGTGTTCTTTTTAGGAACTTCAGCTACAGCCACACCTTTAACACTAGTATTACTAACTTGCTTTAAATCATTGGCAGAATCAATTTTTTTAGGATTAATTTGTGTCCATACAAAAACTAAACCAAAAGATAATAACACCATTATTAAATAAAGCCTTTTGTGACTTTTTTTCTTTTTAATACTACGTCTTTTTAAATGACTTGGTTCTATAATTCTCACAAATTTAACTACACCTTTTACATAAATTGCACTTAAGTTTAATTATATCTTAACAACTGCACTTATCGCTAAGTAAAATATAATAATTTTTACACAAATACTTCCTCTAAACTTTTGGGGTGAATATCCGGAAAAAGCTCGGTTGCGCGGTTGTTGGTAACAATCATCGAATTAGATAAAGACTCTACCATAATTCTGCCTACCTTAGCGTGAGTTTTTGGTGTAAATAAATTTAACCACCACGCTGCAACACTTAACGGTATTACATGAAACTTAATAATAATCATTTTTTTATTTCTCCAGGCTGCGTATCGTTTCATTAGATCACCGTAAGAAAGCTGTTCGGGACCACCAATTTCGACTATTTGACTGTCGTTTATTGCTAAATCTAGTGCAGCAATCAAGTAGCTAATGGCATCTCTTAAGCCTATAGGTTGAGTTAAAGTTTTTGCCCATTTTGGTAAAGTTAATATGGGTAGTTTATGAATTAAATTCGTAACTATATCGTACGATATACTACCGTGACCAACTACCATCGACGCACGAAACTCAATAATTTGTGGTACGCCATTTTTTAATATTTGACCTGTTTTATGACGACTTTCCAAATGCTTAGATAATTTATCGCTATCACTACCTAATCCACCCAAATATATAACACGTTTTATGTTAGAACCAACAACTGCGGCACAAAAACTTAACGCCGCGCTAGACTCTGCCTCGGCAAAATCTAGTTCTTTTTGAGCCATCATATGAATTAAATAATACGCACTGTCGCAATTTTTAATGACTTCGCTAAGTTTATTGGTGTCAAAAACATTAACATTAAATTTAGTTAATCTTTCATGCTGGTATTGCATAGACTCGGCATTAGGTGATATAGCTAAAATAAGGTGACTAGTGTCTTTTAATAACTGTTCTATTAAATTATGTCCAATATAACCATCGGCACCTAAAATAGCTATTTTCATATATTAATTATAGCAAAATACTAGTTATGTATAACTATATAAGTTTGCAATACGGTAGCAATAACTACCCAAATCAAATACGGTAAAAATGCTATAGATATAATCTTAGACACAGGCCACGCTACAATAATTCCTATTATAATAGTTGCCTAAACAAGATAAATACCTAACATTGCCAAAAAATCATTTTGTAGTCCAAATTGTATTGGAGTACATATTTATACTTTTTAAATCGTATAAATTAATTTTGACATTACTAAATTTAAGAGTATTTCTAAATATAGTGTAGAGTAACTATATAAAACTAAAGATCTGGAACTGAGGTACAAAATATGACAACAACTAAAACACTAAATTCAAGGATAGGGTTCGCACTAATCGCAGCACTATTTATGATGCTTATTATGAGTTCCGGTGCATTCGCCGTCGACAAACCAAAAGAAGACAATAAAGTAGCTATTTGTGAATTCAAAAGTAGCCATGATGACGAAGGCGAAGATGAAGATAAAGACGCATGGTGCGTTGCTCAGCGTACAGTCACGCCAACTGCAGAAACATTTATTAATGCAACCTGTGACGCTAAGGGTAGCTATACAGTGCCTACTTCAGCAGGGGTAGAGTATTTAGTAGGCGAAGAAGTTGTTGCTGCGGGCACATACAGCGTAACAGCACCAGCTAAAGTTACGGTGACAGCTCAGGTCGAAGAAGGCTATTTCTTGGACGAGGAAGTTGCAACTGAATGGACTCACGACTACGCCGCTGCAACAAATTGTCAAGCAGTACTAGGTACTTCAACCACTACTACAACAGCAACCCCGCAAGTTACAGCTAAACCAGTTGGTGCAGCTAACGCTGGCGGACAAGGAAATGTTGCACTTATTGGACTTGCAGGTTCTTCTGTAATACTAGCCGCCGGTGCATTGCTACGAAAGTTTGCTCTTTAATTAACTTTTAGTTAATCGTGGAGGCTAAATAAAACTGTGAAGACTAAAACTTCACCAAAAACCAAAATACAACAACGGCCTAAATACCATAGGCCGTTGTTTCTGCGTTCTCAAAAAACCCTGTGGCGTGTAAAAAAATACGAGATAACACTTGCAAGTTATGCAAATTTAACTATAAAGCTAAGGTCATTTACTACACCCCTCAATAAAAGATCTAAAAAAATTAGGCAATTGGTCTTTAGTGTCCATCTTTTGGGCGCTAAAGAAGTTGCTATTAGTTATAAAAAAAATAGCAGCAAGAACAAATCAAGTGCGTTTAAATCATTATTTAAGTTTAATTTTTCTAGCACGTTAATTATTGCAGGGTTTGCTGGGTTATTGTTTTTTGGCTTAAAAGTATCTGGCTTTGGGCAAACTAATCCTCCTATTGCTAACGCCCAGCCAGTACTGGTTCAAAAATTAGTACAGGACATACCAGAACCCAAAAAGCAGCAATACCTAACAGCCTCTGTTCCTTTAAAAATTGATATTCCTAGTATTGCTGTCGGTGCTAATATTCAAAAAGTTGGACTACTTGCTAACGGAACAATTGAAACACCCGATGTATTAAGTGGCTTGGTAGGTTGGTATCAATACGGGCCAACACCCGGCGAACTAGGTCCTTCAGTACTCGTGGGTCACGTAGACTCATACAAAGGCCCGTCAGTGTTTTGGAACCTAAGCAAGCTAAACATTGCAGATGTCGTTAATATAACACGTAGCGATGGTATTATGGTCCAGTTTATAGTGTCCAGAATTGCACAGTATGACCAAGATAATTTTTTAACTGATGAAGTGTACGGCAATATAGACCACGCAGGCTTAAGAATAATTACTTGCGGAGGTACGTTTAACCATTTTACTGGGCATTATTCACAAAACACGGTTATTTATGCTGACATGGCTATTTAGCTAACCAAAAAAACACAAACCTCAGTTTTTAAATGTTGCTATTATTGGTCGATGATCAGACACATTAAAGTCACCACCTAAATTCTAATAATTAAGAAGACATAGCTTTCTTCGGTCACATTATAAATAGCATAAAACCGCCTATTAGACATCAAAAAGTAAAATTAATCGTTCGATGCGCGTTGCTGTTTTTTTAAACTCTTTCGGCGTTTTCGATCTGTTAGCAGTGTACTATCAGGAAATAGTACTGCGTCGTTATGATATCGAACTCGTTTGTGACGAGCTATTCTAGACTTAACCTTATCAGAAAAGGACTTAGAGCTGTACTTCATTCGCTTATTATCTCATAAAACATAAACTTTACTTACTGATTACGAATGGCTACCCCTAGTGGATGAACTTCGCAACCAGAATACTATAATCGAATAATCTCTGATTTAAAATATTGTTCCTGAAAATGTGTAATTTTTTTTATTTGATCGTCAGAAAATGTCTCGTTTTCATTACAAACAATAAGCTTGTCGTCATCGTCATCTAACCTATGAATTATTGCTATACATTTACCTTCAAACTCTATTATGGGTACGTCCACACCAAACACGTAGGCATCTAATTCGGCACCGTCGGGTGCAGTAGTATCAGGGATGAAACCATAATTAATAGGATATGTGAAGTCGTGCTTAGGGTGCTTAGAACCAAGTTTCCTATCTATACTAACTTTAACTGTTTTGCCCAAAAATGGTCTTGAATACTCCATAGCAGTATCATAACAAAAAATACTCCCTAAAAGTCTTTTGGTTTAATACTTAGCTAGGGATGAGGGATTCGACCTACCGTTGGCAGGCCCGAAACTACATCTTTCAAAACAAGTTTTGAAGAGTAGGTTTCCTTGCAAAGTGCCGAATGGCACTTTTCACCCCGCATGCTCATTCTGAGGGTTCGAATCACCGCATTCATGGCCAAATGAAAAACCCAGCTTTCGCTGGGTTTTTCATTTGGCTAGGGATGAGGGATTCGAACCCCCGAATGCCAGTACCAAAAACTGGTGCCTTACC
>JBAXHY010000003.1:0-37451 GCA_037138655.1 bacterium
GCAAAAGTCCTAATTTGCTAACGACTTTTTTAATCTTCCTACTACAACTATATAGCTTGAGTATTTGCTTAAAAGTTTTGAGTATTTGCTGTTTGGCGTCATTAAATGAAGCAGTTTACCCTGCTCTTCTAGGTATTCTACAAGGCAAAAAAAGTCGCCGTCGCCACTAACAATAATTGCTTCGTCATACTTATTATAAAGTTTAGCTGCTGCGTACAAAACCAATTCGGCGTCTACGTTACCTTTTACTGTTAATTTGCCACTGGCCATATACTGCGTTGCTGGTTTAAATACTAATATATACCCCATTTCTTGCAGGTCACTGTACAACGATTCGTTACCTTCGACTTGGCCAATAAATAAGTACGCGCGCTCAACGTGGTATTTGTTTTTTAGATACAATCTAAATTTGCCAAAGTCTAGTGTCCAACCACTCGCCCTAACCCCTAAATTAAGATTCTGCGAATCAATAAAGGCGTAAACAATTGATTTATTAGTGTTCATATAATTAATATACTACTTTCGATAAAATTATTTGTATTTGATACTTTTAATAAATTAACTTGTTATACCAAAAAATTAAGTAAAATAACGCCGCTTACAACCACGAATGCACCAATACGTTGATTAAGCTTAAGATGTTCGTGATCTATTTTATAAGCAAGTAAAACTGTAATTAAAGGAGAAGCCGATGCTATAGTTGCCGTTAATACTACGTTACCGTTAACTGATATTGCCGCAAAAAGTCCAAGTGTACCAACAGAAATCAAAAGGCTACCAAAAATTCCTAGACCACTTTTTGAAGCTTGAATCATTGCTTTAATCGGATGATTTTTTTCGTATATAAACATTATAACTATTCCAACCAGTAAAGAAGCCACGCCTAACATAAGTTCATTTTGATACCATTCGAATAGATTAATCTTTGCCAAAAGAGCAAATCCAATACCAAAAAATAACATCGCTAGCAGTCCGTATACGACCGAATAAACTGCCATTTTATCTTTGTATTTACTTTTTTGATAACTAATAACTACTACACCGGCAACAATAAGTAGGATTGTTAAAAATTGATTCGTATTAAATTTAAATCCCAAAAATACGACCGATACTGCCAAAGTTACTATTGAATTTGCATTAGCTAAAGGCGAAATTAGCCCTATTGCTCCTTTAGAAAAGCCCTTGACCATAGCCAAAAACCCAGCTGTAATAAAAATACTAACTATCAAAAACTTTGCAAAAACAAAAGCCGACACATTAGGAAAACCAAAAAAACAGCAAATTATTATAGGTGGGATTAACGAATAAAATACATATATAAAGTTAATTTGTATCGACGACATTTTGCGTGACAACTTTGCAGCGACGTAGTCACCTGTTCCCCAAAAGACTAATGGTAGCAAACTAAGCAATATGCCTATATGCATCATTTGCTAGTTGTCCGTCAAAATCTGCTCAAGAGTCGTACGGGATTGCTTGGTTGTGTCGCGGTCACGTACGGTGACAGTACCGTCTTCTAATGTATCAAAATCAATTACTATACAGTATGGCGTACCAATTTCGTCTTGGCGGCGGTAGCGCTTGCCTATGTTACCATTATCGTCCCACATTACTGCTCCGTACTTCTTTTTTAGTACTGCGTATACTTCACGTGCCTTGGCCACAAGTTCTGGTTTGTTTTTTAGTAGCGGCGATACACAATATTTTATAGGAGCTAAATGATGTGGCAGTTTTAAATACGCACGGTCTTCGCCATTAACTTGATCAACTGTATAGGCACTTGTTAATACCGCCATAATTGCGCGTTCCACGCCAAAGCTAGGTTCTATAACATGTGGTACAAAAACATCGCTGCCGTCTTTAGTGCGGTAGTCCATGCTTTTACCGCTAACCCTATGAATATTACCTAAGTCAAAGTCGGTTCGGTATGCAAGACCCAAAAGTTCTTTGCGGCCATGCGGAAAATCAAATTCAAAATCTATTGTACGTTTACTGTAATGTGCACGGTCAGATTCTTCTACTTCTAGTTCGTGTATTGTAGATTCTGGCAGGCCAAGCTGTTTACACCATTCATGAATCGCTAAACGCAACATTTCGAATGACTCTTCCCACTTACTTGGGTGTACAAAATATTCGATTTCCATTTGTTCAAATTCACGACTTCTAAAAACAAAATCGCGTGGACTAATTTCGTTGCGGAAGGCTTTGCCAATTTGCGCAATACCAAAAGGTACGTCAGGGTAAAAAGTATCTACTACGTTTTTGTAGTTAGTAAATATACCTTGCGCTGTTTCTGGACGTAAATAGCTAATACTTGATTCGTCGTCAACGGGTCCAATATTAGTTTTAAACATCATATTGAACATTCTAGGTTCACCAAACGTGTTTTCTTTATTGCAAGTTGGGCATTTTGCAGTATCTATTTGGTCTTCTCTAAAGCGCGCTTTACAGTTACCGCATTCAACTAATGGGTCGGTAAAAGTGTCTACGTGCCCACTTGCCTGCCAAACTTTTTGGTTCATTAATATTGATGCATCGACGCCATACATATCTTCGCGGTCATCTACAAACATCTGCCACCATAAGTTCATAATATTCTTTTTTAAAGCAACACCTAATGGACCAAAATCCCAGGTACCACTCAAGCCGCCGTATACTTCACTGCCCTGAAAAATAAAGCCACGTCGTTTGCATAAGCTAGCAATGTCTTCTAATGTAATTTTTTTATCACTCATTACCTAACAGTATACAGCTGTAGCTTAAAATTATAAACGGCTGTCACTAATAACAACCGTTTATTGTTTACTTGTTAGGCTGTATGTGAAACTGGAATTGCTAAATTTTGAGGGATGTATTCTACGCTTATCATACTTTTAACTGCATGTTCACCTACTATACGTAAGTCCATACCTTTTGTTTGAGCTTCTGGACTAAGCTTATCCCATGCGTCAGCTGCCTTAAAATCTGCAATTGCGTCAGATAGTGCGTGATCTTGTTCTGTATTGATATCATCTCTTGGAACTATATGAGCATTGCCTTTTATGTCTACAACTTCTTCAAAAGTACCATTGTTTGGGTTTAATAATCCGCCAGTAGTCTCTGCAGTTACTTTATCCCAAGCATCTTTAAACGTTTTTAAGTCGTCTTGTGTTTTAAATCCTGGTAAAAAATTTGCTGATTTTGTTGGCTGGTTTTTGTTTTTGTTGTTCATGATTATTAATATACACCATTATAGTGCTTATGTCAATAATGTAGTTAGCGTGTACATTTTTTATGCGTTATTGCAACACGGACTGACTATTGTATTTTACACATTCAAGTATAGTAGCCTGAATTTGTGATGATAATTGTTGTATATTTTGTACTTGAGTAAGTTTGTCTACAGTAGTTACACTGCAAAGCCTTAATAATTTAATGTGTTTAGACGTAAAAACTCCATTTGAATCTTTACTAAATGCCATCTTACTAAAATCAAAACTAAACGTATCATCTACGTCTAGCGGCATGCCGTCGTCGTCTGTTCGTAAATTAATTCCATGACCTGATATTTGCATAAGTTGAATACCAAACCAAACTAAAACCACCGATACAGGTTGACCTGCGTCTAATGCACGCAAAGACTGAACGCAAATATCAAAGTATTCATCTTCAAATACTACTTCTGTATAAATATGAACGTATTTTAATATTTCGTACGCCGCGTTTGCGGTTGTAAGGTTACTAGTAATCTGCGAATAATGTTCTATGGCGTGTGCAGATACAAGAGTTTTGAGTTCGTTTTTTCCGTTTAAGTATGTAATGTTATTAACAGTAAAAAGTTCTATACCACCTGCCATTTTGCTTTTTGGTCTGCGAGAACCCTTAGAAATAACGCTAACTTTACCATTTTTGCTAGTTAACATAGTGACTATTCGGTCTGCTTCGCCAAAATCGACGCGCCTTAAAACTATAGACTTATCTACTATTGAATTCATGAATTATTGACGTGTTTATTTATTGATTCTAATAACTTTAATAATGAAGTATTTGGTTTATATAAATATTCTTTTACGCCTAAATTATTAAATGCATTATTATTTTGCATTAACTGAGAAGTAAAAATAATAACCGGCACTTTGGCAAGATCGCCGTAACTATGAAATTCGTGTAAAAATTCTATTCCGCTGTGTGCACCTAAAACTAGCTCCATTACGATACATGAATATGTACCTTTGTCGGCTAATGCTATTGCCTCTTCGGCGGTATGCGCCTGCGATGTAACGTATTGATTTAGTGCAAGATAATCTTTAACTGACGTTGCAATACTTTTGTCTGGTTCTAGTAGTAGTATATTTTTTGATTTCATTTTACTAAACTAGTGTTAATTGAGCAGTAGGAATAAGATCAATTACTAATCCACTTAGTTTACCCCGGCGGGCTGTTCTTATACTTGTTTGTAAACCCTGCAAAAGCTGTTCGGCTACAAATAATTGAGAAGACGCTCCGTTTGTTAATCCCACAAATGGACGTGATGCTATTCCTACCTGAGATCTTGCGCGTTCTAATTGTTTTTTATTAATAACTAATGATTCTTCGGTACAAAAAATTCCTAATGAATAACCGTTTTGCGTTTTATAGGACGCTATTGTTACAGATTTTTTAGTAGACGCTATAGCACTCTGAGCTTCTATAAACACCTTGCCAATAGCCGACAAAGCCGCAAGAACAATTGCTCTGTGTGTTAGCGCAAAAGAACTATTATTAGGAACATCAACGATTAAATTACAAGAAAAATCCTTAGCATATTCTTTTAATCCATAAGCTGCATCTGCCGCTAATGCTGACGGACTAACTGGTTCAAGGACTAAGTTTGTTTGCGAAGCATTTTTTGCTCCTAATAAATACGCATCTAAAAGTTCTAATGTTGTACGAATGTTTAAACGAATATCAGAAATGTTTTTGTCATGACCTACAAGCTCTGCCTTATACGCCATACGTACGAGTGGTGTTTTTAAATCTTCTGCAAGCGTATAAAATAACGCGCTTGCGTCTAACTTATCGTGTTGCCTAAGTGCCATTGTTACCCTCTAACTAAATACAGTATAGCAGTTAGTTTATTATTGTATGACGTGGTTTTTACTATGGTATAAAACTAAGGTCTGGTAATACGTATTTGTCAAAATCAATTATAGTGTCTTTGCTTTCGGTCCATATTTTAAGTGTCTTGTCGCGTAGTGGCAAAATTATCATACTTCCCTGTTTGGCTGATACGATTTCACCATCTAATCTAACTCCTAAAACGTCTGGGACTTTAGCCGACCTATACGGTTTAGCTGTTACCTTTGCTGTTTTAATAAGTGAATCATACGACTTAACTGTTGTGTCGTAAGTAGTTGAAATAAGCTGGAATCTAAGAGCAAAAGAAACTGCCTTGTCGTCTTTGGGGACAAAGTTGGGATGCAAAAATCCGTCTATAGCTGTACCCGAACTTGATGCGTTTTCTATTATGTACGCGCTGTAATTTTTAGGATAGTTAAACGTTACAGACCCAAAAGAAGAAGGTCCAACATACGATTTTACTGGTGATTTATCTTTTTCGGCATATTCGGCAGTTTTTTGAGCCTCAATTTTTTTGGTCTCGGTCAAAAGTTTAGATTCTACCTGTGTGTCGATATTTTTTTGTAAATCTGCTTTTTTAACATAAATTAATAAACCAAAAATTAAGGATATTACAAATAGTACAGACATTAATCCTGCTATTAATATACTAACCTGTGCTACTCCCGTTTGATCTTTTTTAGCCATTGCACTAATGGTAACTTAATAAACACAGATATTCAAGTTGTCTAAAAATTAACAAAAATACTAAAGGTCGTCTATTACGCTTAGTACTGTTGCGCCGTATTGTCTAAATAACATTTTAGGATTTAAGTGGCGTTCTGGAGCCGATAGTTCAAGGGTATTGCCAAATAAATAATCGTCACGTTGATGCCTGTCTGCTTCTTTTTGTAGCATTGATTTTAAGTTTTGGTTTGGATATTCCATAAGGATTATCATACATCATAATAACGCTTATGTCAATGTTCTATCGTACTTTTTGTATGATGATTAATAAAGAAATTAAATTCTATTTATATAGGTAAAGGCGCATGCCCTGCTTCTCTTGCACTGGTTTTTTGTTCGGTATGGTAAATGCAAATGATACTAATTTTACAGGGGTGATATTACTTTGCGACAATTTTTTATCAAGTTTTTGCATATAAGGTTGTAGCAAAAATACATATATGCCGTCTGCCTTTGGAAGGTCTATTTGCCAATAGTTTGCAACTTTTACTTTTGCTAGTTTGCGGTATTTCCAAAGTCTAATTTTTGAGTACCAAACCAATAATGGGTTTAGTTCATAGCCAATGCTTTTAATGCCCCTACGGGCTGCTTCTGCAAGTAGTCGACCATCTCCACTGCCTAGTTCTAACAATAATTCACCTTTTTTTAAATCTAGCATGTCTAATGCATCATTGGTTCGATTTTTTAAAGTTGGCAAAAACGGTGCTCCAAAAAATGCCGTAAATCCAAAAAGCAAAACGCATAAAATACCTACGCCCCAAAGTACTAGCATAGGCTTTTACAAATAACTGATATTTGATATTTAAAATTTAAAAAAAACATTTAACTTTTTGTTATTTTTTTGATTATGTTTTCGGCAGTTTTTAATCTGCTTTGAAGTTCGGCAATTATTTCTGTTCCGCGTTGATATTTTTTTATAGCTAAATCAAGATCTACATTGTCTGATTCGAACCATAATATAAGTTCGTCTAGTTCTGTTTGTAGTTGAATTGTTGATAGTTCTTTATTCATAGTCTTATATTCTATTCTACACGAGCAGACAGTTCTCCGTCAGATAATTGAACTTTAATTAACTGCTTTGGTTTAGCCTGCTTAATACTTTTAAGCACCTCGCCTTCTAACCTAACTAGTGCATAGCCTCGTTTTAAAATAGCGATTGGATTTAGTATTTCTAGTAATCTTTTTTGTGAATTTAAGTTTTCTTTTTGAACTTTTAATGAATTTAGAATTTCGTCATTAATTTGATTGCTTCGGTCTGATATCCATAATTTTGCTTGTTCTAGTTTTGTTAATAAGCCTTTTTGTAGCCACTGGGATTTGTTTTTAAGTTGTAACGCCAGATCTTTTTTGTCTGGTACTAAAAGTTCCGCCGCATTGCTTGGCGTACTGGCCCTAGCATCTGCTGCTAGTTCGGCCAAACTTAAGTCTACTTCGTGCCCTATTGCAACCAATGTAGGTATACGACTTGCCGATACAGCCCTAACGACTTGTTCGTGGCTAAATGCCGCTAGATCGTCTGCACTGCCTCCACCACGTGTAATTACTATTGCATCAACTAGGTCGGCTTGTTCGCTAAAGTATTTTATTGCCGATATTATATCTGCAGGTGCTTGTTCGCCCTGAACCTGTACGTCATAAACGTTAATTACAATTCCGCCGTATCGGGCGCCGAGTACTTTTATAAAATCAGCGTATGCAGCAGACTGTAATGATGCAATTAAACCAATAGTCTCAGGGGGATAAGGCAATATTCGTTTTCGTTCAACGTCAAACAATCCTTCGGCTTGAAGTTTTTTAGCTAACAAATCGGCAGCTTTTTTTATAGTTCCCTCGCCTACTGGCTGAATGCTAGAAACTTGAATACTAAATCCATACAAATCATGCAAATGAGGCTTGCCTACCACCGATACGGTCATCCCATCTTCTAGGGGACCAGGAAGTGCATAAATTGTCCCAAAAAATTTTACACTAGCAAAATCATCTTTTAGATCAAAATAGACCCATTTACCTCTACTTATTCTAAAATTGGCCAATTCGCCAACTATAGTCACACTTGGGTACGCATAATCTAGAGTCTGGTTTAACAGCGCTACAAAATCGCTAGGTGAAAGTTCGATACCTTCCATTTATTATTCCTCTTCTTGGCGCGCGTGCAGTGTTTTGTGGTAAAAATATCCACCCAAAGGCAATTGTATAAAAGAATTTAAAATTCGATACATTACAGTTACAGGTAGACTAAGAGCCGCAGGAATACCGGCCGCAACTAAAGTACCTGTCATAATTGCTTCGTATATACCGATGCCTCCAGGTAGCACAGATATAAGACCAGCAAAATTACTTACTGCATAAGCAATAATTATTGCACCGACGTTAATAAACTGACCAAATGCCATATAAACAGCATAAATCGTTAATACTTCTGTAACATTTGCCAAAAGTGCGTACATTAGTGGCTTTTTAAGCTTTTTTAAATCTTTTCGTACCAAAGTGTAATTATCGTGGAGTTCGTTGAATGTTTCGTGCACTTTGTCTATTTTTATTGTTTCTGGATGGCTTCGTCTAAAATAAAATATTACTTTGTTTATTACTCTTGTTATAAAAGCAAAAAAGCTGTTTATACGTCCCCTACTTTCTAGTATATATGCTGCCATAAGTGATCCGACAAATAGTAAAGTAGACAAACTTGCTGCTATTAAAATTAAGAAGTTACTGGCTTTTCCGCCGATTGCCAAAACCAGCAGTCCAGAAGCAAGCATTATCTGAAAAGATAAAAATATTAATGCAAACTTTATTACTTGAACTAGTGTGGATTTTCCTGTTCCTGCACCTAACGAACGCATTCGTAAACTAAAGTATGAAATACCCGACACCCCACCACTAGGAAAAACATTATTTACAAAGTTAAGTTCTAAACAAACTCTGTATAGTTTTTTATATTCAAGATCGTCACCTAATACAGCGTAAATATGCTGATACATTTTAGAATATGAATGATAATTTACCACTTGTAGCAGTGGCATAAGTGCAATTGCCCACATGTTAACATTTTTTAAGTTATTAAATGTGTCTACTATTTGATGTCGTAACAAATATACAAAAATAAAAAGCGCGACAATAGTAACAGCGCTAAGGATAGATTTGTATGGACTATTTTTGGGTTTACGAGCCATTAAGGGTTATTATACAACTAATGAAAGAATCATTTCCAACAATACTTACGCTTGGTCGACAACCATCTATGGGAATCGCCGAATTAGAGAGCCTTTATGGTGCCGAAAACGTTAAACCCTACGGTTCACAAGCAGCGTTTTTAAATATAGAATCCAGCAAAGTAGATTTTGCTCGTCTTGGGGGTAGTACTAGGTTATGTAAGGTGCTTGCTGAGCTTCCTGCGTCATCATGGTCTGCAGCCAGAGATTTTTTGGCTAAAACTATCCCAGATCACGAAAAATATGTCCCCGAGGGCAAATTAACTATTGGCGTAAGCGTAATTGGCATTAAAGTAGATACTAAAGACATTGAACGTTGTTTGTTGGGAGCAAAAAAAGCCGTTAAAGCCTTGGGCAGATCGGTGCGAATAGTTCCAAATAAAACTGCCGAATTAAATGCGGCACAAGTTATACACAACAACCTTACAGGTTCGAACGGCTGGGAGTTGGTAATTATAAGTAACGGTGCTACGGCTTTTCTTGCACAAACTGTATCTATTCAGGACATCGAAGGATACGCAGCGCGCGATCAAGCACGGCCCTACCGCGATGCCCGAGTTGGTATGTTGCCGCCAAAATTAGCTCAAACCATTATTAATCTTGCTGTTAGCAAGATTAATGATCATAGTTCTAGGCAACAGCCGACAACGCTACCAACAGAAGCTACCCAGAACTTAGAACTCAGAACTCAGAACCTTGTTTTGCTGGATCCGTTTTGTGGTACTGGTGTTTTGTTGCAAGAAGCATCACTTATGGGATTTGACGCTTATGGAACAGATTTAGAACCAAGAATGGTTGAATATAGTATTGGAAACATGCACTGGATACGCGAAAAATTTGATGTAGCCGGAGAATCTGTCCGAATCGAATTAGGCGATGCAACAGAACATAAATGGCAACAGCCCATAGATTTATTAGCTACCGAAACATATTTAGGTCAGGCCTATGCTAGCCTTCCGCCCCAAGAACAATTACAAAAAAATATACGTTACGTCGACAGTTTGCATCGTAAATTTTTGTTTAATTTACAAAAACAAGTTAAAAAAGGTACACGCATTTGTTTGGCCGTACCTGCATGGTATACCAAAAGTAGCTTTTTACACTTGCCAGTCCTTGACCATTTACAGGAGTTGGGCTATAATAGAGTTAAGTTTGTTCATGTGTCTAAAGATGATCTGATTTATCACAGAGAAAACCAGATTGTTGGACGTGAACTTGTAGTATTAGTAAAGGATTAGGAATATATGTCACACGTTAAAGCTGGCGGTACCGCCAAAAATACCAGAGATAGTGCTGGTAAAAGACTTGGAATCAAACGCAGCGGCGGTCAAAAAGTTACTGTTGGACAGATAATTTTTAGACAAGTTGGAATGACTAAATTAGCAGGAAAAGGCACAAGCCTTAGCCGTAATTACACCATTCACGCAGCTAAAGACGGAATTGTTACTTTTGTTCAAAGAAGCAAAAAGACATACACTGGTAAAACAGTTCGTCGCACAGAAGTTCAAGTTATTTAAATCATCTTGATTATTAAAAAAACCGCTCTTATACGAGCGGTTTTTTTGTATGCAGTAATATTTTTACGCCTGTAAATTAATAATCACCCCTTTTGGAGTGATTATTTTTAGTTTTAAATAAAACTTAGGCTAGAGGTGTCATGCCGAGGTGCTGACGTACTTTTTCTACTACGTCGGCAATAACTACCTGTGATTTTACTAAGTAATCGTCTACGTGAAGATCTATTGCTCGTTGCTTGTCAGTGTCTTGGCTGAGTGCTGTTAGCATAATAACCTTCATGTTTGATGTTTCTGGTGTGTTTCGTAAAATATCTAACACGTCAAAACCACTAACTTTTGGCATCATAACGTCTAACAAAATAATATCTGGTCTGAATGATAAAGCTGATGATAATGCTTCTTCGCCATTTGGTACACGCTTAACTTCGAAGTCTTCTGCATCAAAACGTGTAATATATACACTTGCTAACGCGTCGTCGTCTTCTACTAATAAAACTTTTTTGTGCAAACTTGGCGTTGGCTGTATAACTTGTGGATCCATAATACTTCTTATCCTAAACTTATTTTGTTACTGCGTCAATAAAACCTATGAACATTGGGTGTGGAACATTTGGTCTTGATTTTAATTCTGGGTGCGCTTGGCTTGCTAAAACAAATGGATGGTCGATAGCTTCTATCATCTCTACTAACGTTCCGTCTGGCGACATACCGCTTGCTTTAAGACCCCAAGATTCGTACTGATCAACGTAATCGTTATTGCATTCGTAGCGATGTCTATGGCGTTCTGTGATGTCGGTAGTGTTATAAACTTTATGGGCTAGCGTTCCGGCCTTTAATACGCATGGGTAGTTACCAAGACGCATAGTTCCGCCTGTGTTTTCTTTGCCTTTTTGGTCGTTCATTGTGTGAATAACTGGGTTTGCTGTATTTGGATCGAGTTCTATAGAATTAGCATCTAAAATTCCACTGTTTCGTGCAGCGGCAATAACCACCATTTGAAGTCCAAGACATAATCCAAGATAAGGTATTTTGTTTTTTAGCGCATACTGCGCTACGCGTATTTTACCTTCTAGCGCTCGTTGACCAAAGCCACCAGGAACAACTATTCCGTATAGTCCATTTAGTGCATTTTTAACGTCAGTATCATTTGCTTTATCTAATTTTTCTGCGTCTACCCATGTAATTTCTATTTGCTTATCGCGCGCCCATGCAGCACTTTTTAGTGCTTCAAAAACAGACATGTAAGTATCTTGATTGTTAAGATATTTTGCTACAATACCTATTTTAAGAACTGGTGCGTTTTTGTTATTAGCTTTTTTTACAATTGTAGACCATTCTGACAAATCAACTTCTTTTGCATCTAACTGTAGTCTGTCAATTAGTACCTTGCCAATTCCTCGTTCTTCTAGGGTTAATGGAACCTGATAAATAGTACTAGCGTTTGGTAATAGTACTATTGCTTTTGTGTCTACGCCGCTAAATAATCCTAGTTTATCAATCACGCTTTGTGGCGCTTCGTTTTCGCTTCTGGCTACAAGTACGTCAGGAACAATTCCAAGGCCTCTAAGCTCGCGTACGGCGTTCTGAGCAGGCTTTGTTTTAAGCTCGCCACTTGCACCTAGGTAAGGTAAATATACTACGTGTACGTATGCGCAGTTTTGCGGCCCTACTTTCATTCCAAGTTCGCGAATTGCTTCTATAAAACTTAAACCTTCATAGTCGCCAACTGTTCCACCGACTTCGATAATATGAACATCAAACCCTTTTGCAGTATTTTGAATATTGTCGATAATTGCAGATGTAACGTGAGGTATTATTTGAACAGTTTTACCCAAGTACTTGCCTGCTCGTTCGTCTTCGATAACTTTAAGTAAAATTTTTCCACTCATTAAGCTACTTTTATTTGTAAGCTCTATGTCTAAAAATCTTTCGTAGTGCCCTAAATCAAGGTCAGTTTCGGCACCGTCGGCTGTCACAAAACATTCGCCGTGTTCTGCAGGATTAAGTGTTCCGGCATCAACATTAAGATAAGGATCACATTTTTGAATGTTTACAGTTAAGCCTCGGGCTTTAAGGATGTTACCAATCGAAGCGGCCGTGATACCCTTGCCGACCCCCGAAAGGACACCGCCAGTGACAAACACAAATTTAGGAGCTTTTTGCTCTTTTACCACTACAAATACCTCTTACCCACTATTAGGTTATATATTACCGTAAACTTATGCCCTGTCGCAAGTTATTTTAAGAAGTTTGTTGCGGCTTGTTTTTGAGGATCAAGTTTGTTCTTTATATCATCTTCACTAATTTTAACTTCTTTATCTGGCGATATTCCTTCTTTGTCGATGTTTTTATCGTTTGGCGTATACCATCTTGCTATTGTAACTTTAAGTGTTCCACCGCCGTCAAGTTGCAAAATTTGCTGTACGCTACCTTTTCCGTATGATTTTGTACCCATTAAAGTCGCTACACCATTGTCGTGTAACGCACCTGCAGTAATTTCGCTTGCACTTGCGCTTCCTTCGTTAATAAGTACTACTGTTTTAATGCCTTTTAGAGTTGGGACACCGGTTGCTTTATAGGTTTTTTCTATTTTGCCACCGCGTTTTTCTAGTAAAATAGTTTTTCCATTATCTAGCCACAGACTGCTTAATTTAACAGCACTGTCTAACAATCCTCCTGGATCGCTACGCATGTCCAAAACTACGCCCCTTACACCTGCATTTTTAAATTCATCTGCGGCCTGAAGCGCTAGCGTTGGAGTGTCGTCGCTGAATCTACTAACAGTTAAATAACCTATGCCGTCTTTTATTTCCCATTTAACACTAGGAATACTGATTTTTCCTCTTGTTATTGTAGTTTCTACTTTATTTCCGTCTCTGGCTAAAGTTAATTTAACGTCTGTTCCGGCTTTACCACGAATAAGTTTTACCGCTTCGCTGATAGTAATATCTGATGCAGATTTTTCGTCTATTTTAACTAAAATATCTTTGGGTTTTATACCTGCTTTTTCTGCTGGGCTACCAGCAATTGGCGAAATTATTACAATATTTGCGCCTTCTTTACCTAACTCTGCACCGATTCCTTCAAAGCTGCCGCTAAGTTCTTCCTGAAAAGATTTTGAATCTTCGATATTAAAATATTCTGTGTATGGGTCTCCGGATGCTTTAGCTATTCCGCTTTTAATTCCGTCCAAAATCTTTTGGTCTTCGATTTTTCCATCGTAATTATTTTTTAACAAATCTTGGATTTCTTGAACGCTCGTATAATCGATATTTGAAGAGTTAGAAACATTGCCTTTTTTAATGTTAGATAGATTTATTTTTCCTCCACCAAAAGCCCAACCACTAGCAAACAACATCACAGAAGCAACGACCGCTATTCCGTAATAAGTATTAATTTTTGTTGGTTTTACAGGTTGCTGAACTGGATTTTTCTGTTTTTCTTCCACTAAAATATTCCCTCTGATTGATTATTGTACTTGTAATTATTATACGCTACGGCTTAGCACAAATTATTTCAATTAAGGAAAACGTATGTATTTATTAAAGAAATATACAGACACTGTTGCTTCGCTATATTCACCAGATACTTGTGCGTTATACTGACTTATTCTCATAGTTCCGTCGCCGTACACGGTCTCTACATAAGCAACGTGACCAAAACCACCACCTGTAGCTACACCAACATCCCCTGCTCTTGGACTATTAAACTGCCATGAAGCCGGTGCTGCATACACCCAGTTTTTTGCGTTTCCGTAATACATTGGTGCCTGATGACCCGAACGTTCGACTGCCCATGCCGCGTAACTAACACATTGTCTTGTACAATAGCCCCATCTGTCTGGACCTTCACCCGGACCACAGCCGTAAGGAATCATACTAAATGCGTAATCGTTATACGGGTAACCACCGTTATTGCCATTACCTCGTTCTAGCTGAATTTGAGCAAATAGTGCTTTGTTAACTTCGGCTTGCTGAGATTTTAAGGAACTAACCATTGATCTATATCGCGCTTCGTCACCTTGAGTTTGTTCTAATAATCCTACACGTTCACTACGGCTTGCAGCAACCGCATCTTTTTGTGCTTGTTGAATTTTTAACAGTTCTTCTTGTTCGTCTTGCTGTGATTGAATTTGTTGTTTTAACAAAATTACTTTTTCGGTTGATTTTTGGATTGCCGATTTTAGCCTTGTTAAGTATTCTTGACTGTCAATAAACTGAGAAAAACTATCGCTGCCAATTAACAGTTCTACTGACGATGCACCGCCCTTTTTGTACAGTGCCACCATGCTGTCTTTAAGCAGGTCTTTTTGTTTATCTAGTTCTGCTTGTGTTGCGTCCAAATTTGCCTGCAGTTCGGCAATTTTAAGAGTTGTTTGAGCAATTTGATTATTAGCTTGTTCGATTTGAATATCTAATGCAGCGACTGCTTTTTTTAAGTTATCTGCCTGAGCCGATAGTTCTTTAGCTTTTGCATTGCCGTCATTAATTTGTGCTTGCAGAGCCTTTACTTGAGCCGACAGTTCGGTAGAACTTATTGCGTTTGTGTTACTATTTAAAAACCCAAAAAAAAGTATAGGTATAATTAAAAACGAAGATAATTTTTGTCTTAGACGTAGAGTCTTATTCACCTATTTATTATAACATAAGCGCACGGTAACATTTTTTGATAACAATATACTATTGTTGAGTATTAGCAGCTATTAAAGCCTGGCTAATCGTATGTTCTAATTCGACTGGGTTAATATCTGCTTCAGAAAAAATTTCGGTAGTAGTATCGTACGATTCGTTTTCTATATTACTTATTAATGGCACCATTTCGTCGCTAAATTTTTTATTCATAATATTGTTAACTTCTTCAGTTACAACATCATCCTTATAATTACGGGCTTTTAACCCCTGCGTAAATAATCCTCTTAAAACATCAAACTCAGCATTTAAATCATCTACAGGTTTGTATGTTTCGCTACTAGTACTTTTTGAAGAAGTAGTTTGAACAATTTTAAAAAACTTACCAGTATATACATCCAAATTGTAAGAAGTTTGTTTTAGTACAGCATCAGAACTTGAACCTTCGTCAAAAGTAACTGAATACGAACGATAATTGTTTCCTTCAGGAAAATGAAGAGTATCTTGCCAAGGACTTTCGATAGTATAAACACTGCCGTCAGGGTGCATGTACGAATCCGACCTGTCGTCCGAAAGAGCGTATAATTTTGCAAGATTTTTTAAGTCGTGCTTAAGGCTTACAAGTGGATCTTTAAGATGTTCGTTCGAATCGTGAATCATACAAATATTATAGCATAAACGATATAAATATGCAATATTAGGGTTTAGTTACCTACCAGTGTTTAAGTTTTAGGTGTTTGTGCATTGCAAGAAGAGACGAAACAATTCCTACAATTATTCCTAAAAATACAGATGCAAACAACAAAAGAATCATCATGCCCGTGCTAGTAAAAAAGTTATAGCTTTGCGCAAATTCTGCTTGATTTTGTAGTTTAGGACCTAGGCTTAAAATTGCAGTATATACAGATACATTAGCTAAAATACCGGCAATTATGCCGTACATGCACGATTCAACTAAAAATGGACCTCTGATGTAGTTTGGCGTAGCACCTATTAGCTTCATTATTCTTATTTCTTCACCTCTAGTAAAAATCGCCATACGTATTGTGTTAAAAATAATTAATACCGATACCGCGGCAAATAATACTGCGGCAAAAATACTACCTCGCACTATATATTTTTGAGCACTAGTTGCACGTTCGATAGTTTCTTTTGCAACGTCATTTTTACCCACCGACACATCGTCTACAGCATCTTTATAGCCATCTTCTTTTGCCACCTTTACTACTGCTCCACTTTTAGATAAATCTGTTAAAGAAACTTCGAGTGATTCTGGTAAAGTTGTGTTGCCAGTTAGTGCAAGAGCTTGTTCTATAAATACTTTGTCGCCTTCTGACACATTTGTTTTGAATCTTCGTTCGGCCTCTCGACGATCCACATAAGCTACGTCGTCTACGCCTTGTTCGGCTTTTAGCCTACTCATTATAATAGTGCGTCTTGGTTCTGATACGTCGTCTTTAAGGTAAACGGTAACTTTGATTTTTTTGCTTAGTTCTTTTACTGCATTACGGGCAGTAACATTAAGTACTACGGCAGAAAGTATTATAGTTAACGCTACCATCATAACTGCTGTTGCAGCAATAGATAACCAGGCGTTTCTTATAAAGTTATTGCCTCCTGATCGTATTATTCTTAAAAGACTAATTAGTTTTCTTTTCATTTATAACTGCCGCCAGATTTGTCGGACACTATGTGGCCATCTGTTATAGTAATAACTCTACGTTTTAACTTATTTACGATTTCTTGGTTATGGGTAGTTAAAAGAACCGTTGTTCCGTAATGATTAATTTTTTCTAATACTCTAATTACATCCCATGCGTGCTTAGGGTCAAGGTTGCCAGTAGGTTCGTCTGCAATAAGAATTTTAGGCTGCCGTACGACTGCTCTTGCTATTGCTACACGTTGTCTTTCTCCACCAGATAATTCGCCTGGGTAATTATCTGCCTTGCCTTTTAGGCCAACTAAATCAAGCACTTTAGGCACAGTGTGTCTGATTTCTTTATTAGATAATCCTACAATTTCTAGTGCAAATGCTACGTTTTCGAATACGGTTTTACCTGGTAGTAATTTAAAGTCCTGAAACACAACTCCGATTTTTCTTCGTAAAAAAGGGATATCTTTGTCTTTTAGCCGTTCGTAGTCTATTCCTCCAACAATAATCTTGCCACTAGTCGGCTTTTCTTCTCTGGTTAGCAGTTTAAGTAGTGTACTTTTGCCCGCACCGCTGGTTCCTACAATAATAACAAATTCTTTAGGCTCAACATGAAGACTAATGCGTTCTAGCGCAATTCCCTTTTTGTTATAGCTTTTGCTAACTCGATCTAAAAGTATCACGTTATAAGTATAGCACTACTGCTTAGTTGACTCTAAATACGCGGTTATAAATTCGTCTAATTTACCGTCTAAAACTGCATCGGTGTCGCTAGTTTCGAAAGAACTGCGCAAATCTTTTACCATTTTATAAGGGTGTAGTACATAATTTCTGATCTGATTACCCCATGCAGCTTCTTCGTTTGGACCTCTAAGTTCAGATATTTTTTCTTTGTGCTGTTCGGTTGCAAGTGCCGCAAGCTTTGAGCGTAAAATAGTCATTGCTGTTTCTTTATTTTGTAACTGCGATCTTTCGTTCTGAATTGCTACAACAATATTAGTTGGCGTGTGGGTAATTCTTACGGCAGAATCAGTAGTATTTACACTTTGGCCACCCTTTCCACCACTTCTGTAAACATCTATTTTTAAGTCTTTTTCGTCAATTTCTAGATCGGTACTTTGGTCAATTTTAGGCATAATTTCGACACGCGCAAAACTTGTTTGTCTTAATGAATCTGCATTAAATGGACTTAACCTTACAAGCCTGTGTACTCCATGTTCACCCCTTAATTTTCCGTACAAATAAGATCCTCCCGATAAACTCATAGTGACGCTTTTTATTCCTGCTTCGTCGCCTGGTGATTCGTCTAATATGGCTGTTTTGATATCGTGCGATTCGCAGTAGCGAATATACATGCGCAGCAACATTCCAGCCCAATCCTGTGCGTCGGTACCTCCCGCGCCAGCTAAAATTCTTAAAATTACGTCGTTGTTATCGTAAACTCCGTTAAATTCTAGATCTCTTTTAGCTTCTAAAAAGTTTTTATTAACTTCGTCGAACTGTTTTTTTATGTCTGGTATTAAAGAACTGTCGTCTAGTTCTATAAGCTCAATAATTTCTATTATTTTATCGTCTAATAGTGTCCAAAAATCTAAAGTTTTTTTTAGTACTGATTGTTTTTTTGATATTTCTTGAGCTTTTGACACGTCTGACCAAAATATTGGATCATTCATTAAGTCTTCGTAGTCTTTTAGTTCGTTTTGAAATTTAGTTATTGGTACTTTTAGCTTAGTCTTAGATACCAAGTTTTTAAGTTGTTCGACTGATTTATTTAAGTCTTCCACGTTATGTGATTAGTGTAACACGCTGACTACTTTGTCATACAAAAGCGATGACGTAGTGTCTGATATGTCGCCCAATAAACCAAAAGCCCATTCGCCACTGCATGTAAGATTTAGCACGTCGCAAACATCTTTTGCGGTAATTGATTCTATTCTGCTTTGGAACGATGCTTCGTCTATACATTCGTCGGTTTGATAGTATTCGTGACTATATTTTCCTAATAATCCGGTTACAGTTTGTGCAGATCGAGCGTGCCTGCCCTTCATATACTGTTTTGCAGAATCAAGTTCTTCTGCGGTAATACCACCTTGTTTCATACCCTGAAATACGTCACGCGTAAGGTCAAATAATTTTACTGCATTTTTTTTGCTAACTTGAGCACCCAACCAAAAACTACTATAACCTTTAATTTGTTGCTGCCCAGAACCCATGGCGTAAACTAGTCCTTTTTCTCTGGCTGCACCTAATAATTTTGAATGTAGTGTTTCTGTTAATAGCGTTGACGCTACAGAAAGTGCATCTTTTTCTGTTTGGTTTAAAAGTCTTGGTGCGTATGAATCTATATAAAAATATATATTTGGAACATCTTTTCTTAAAATTATTACCGGGGTATTAAGAACTTTGGGTTTTTCGTCTGGTAGTGAAATTCTTTCTGTTGTACCAGGTAGTTTCATTGATTCAAGAAGTTTAATATGACTTGGTTTTACGTCACCTGCAATAACAAATCTGGCGTTACTTATACTGTGTGTTTGCGCATAATGTTCTTTGACGTCTTCTAGGCTAACGTTTTTCATTAGTTCGACACGTTCTTGATCTGGTACGCTATAAAATCCAAGTGCCGTTCTTAAAGCTAGGTTAAGAGTTCTAAAATGATTATTTGATCGCCCTACTAGTTCTTCTGATACGTTGCCAAATTCTGCCTTAAATTCACTAGGTTTAAAAATAGGCGATTCTATTGCTCCAATAAGTAATTTAATTACTCTATCTGCTTCGAATGCGGCACATTCGACTTCGTAATTTACATCGTAAGCGCTTGTACTGGCGTTGCTGTATGCACCATTTTTTTCTAGTTCGGCCTGAAATGCTCTGGCAGTCTTAAAACTACCATTTGCGCCCAACATTAAATGTTCCATTACGTGTGCTGTTTCCCACTTGTTTCTATCTAATAAAAACTCACCTGCTCTAAAACTAAATTCTATACTTATAACAGGCGCTTCGGGCACGTGCAAAACAAGTCCTTTTAGTCCGTTTTTTAGTGTGTGTTCTTTTACAGTATGTTTCATGGTTTTGTATTAAGTTCTATTTTATTACTGTTAGTAGCAACCACACCCGACACTACTAACAGTTTTAATTATTATTTAATTACGGTTATTTTCTTTTTCTGGCTACCTTTTTACGAGTACGTTCTGCTTTGTGCGCCTTCTTTTTTACGTTGTGCTTTTTTGCTGCAACATTTACTGCTGATTTAGATGTAATAAAATCATCTTCTTCAAATTCTGTTGCGTCTAAGATTTTATCGGCGTTATCTACTGATTGTCTTGCTGCCTTTGTAAGTTCTGTTTCTGTAGGTTCGTCTAGATCATTAAAGTTAGCTGGTTCTGCTCTAAACAAAGCCTTTAAAACCTCGTGTCGTAGTGCTTGTTGCATTGTTTCGAACATAATTTGACCCTGTCGTCGGTATTCTACTAATGGGTCTCTTTGGCCAACCGAAATCCAATGGATACCTTCACGCATGTGATCCATGTTTTCTAAGTGTTGCATCCAAAGGTTGTCTAAAATTTGCAAATAAATATCGCGCTCTACTTTTCGCATATTTTCTGATCCAAAAACTTCTTCTCTGTCTTTGTATGCTTCGAGTGCTTCTGATTCTAGTGTTTTTTGGAACTTGCTTGAATCCATATCGAACAGTTTATCTAACTGATTTTCGTCAAAAGGAAAAACGTCTGATATTAATTTATCGAATCCTGATTTAAGTGAATCTGGTGAATGTACAAGAGTTTTTACTTCGTTTTTAATAAATTCTTTAATCCGACCGCTAATTTCTGCTTGATGCAAGATTTCTCGGCGCATTGTGTAGGTTGCTTTACGGTGTCTGTTCATGACGTCGTCATATTCAACGACGTTTTTACGCATGTCAAAGTTAAAGCCTTCAACTTTTTTCTGTGCGCTTTCTAGGCTTTTACTAATAACCCTGTTTTCGATTGGAGTATTGTCGTCGATTTTGAGTCGGTTCATAATATCTGCGATTCGTTCGCCGCCAAATATACGCATTAAATCGTCTTCTGTACTAACAAAAAACTGACTTTCTCCTGGATCACCTTGTCTACCAGCACGTCCACGTAGCTGATTGTCGATTCGTCGTGATTCGTGTCGTTCGCTACCAAGAACAAATAGTCCTCCGACTTCGATCACGCCTTCGCCTAATACAATGTCGGTACCACGTCCTGCAATGTTAGTAGCCAATGTTACAGCGCCTTTTTTACCTGCGTCTGCAATAATCTTAGCTTCGCGTTCGTTGTTTTTTGCGTTTAATACTTGGTGAGTAACACCTTCTTTTTTAAGTAGTGAACCTAATAACTCGTTTTTTTCTACAGATACTGTACCTATCAAAACTGGTTGACCCTTAGTTTGGAGTCGTTTAACTTCTTTAGCAATAGCTTTGAATTTTCCTACTTCTGTACGATAAATTCTGTCTGATTTATCTAGTCTAGAAACTTTTCTGTTTGGTGGTATTTCGACTACTTCTAGCTTATAGATCATATGGAATTCTTCTGCTTCGGTATTTGCTGTACCTGTCATGCCAGAAAGCTTACTGTATAGTCTAAAATAATTCTGAAAACTAATTGTTGCTAGTGTCATTGATTCTTCTTGAACTTCGACACCTTCTTTTGCTTCGATTGCCTGGTGAAGACCTTCGTTGTATCTTCGGCCTTTTAATAAACGACCCGTAAATTCGTCTACAATCACTACTTCGCCGTCTTTTGTTACTACGTAATCTTTGTCGCGTTTAAATAGGCCGTGCGCTTTTAGGGCTTGGTCTAGATGGTAAATAGTTCTGATATTTGCTGTATCGTAAAGGTTTTTGATGCCCAAAGATTTTTCTATATATTCTATGCCTTCGTCTGTTAGCACACATGATCGGCGCTTTTCGTCGACTTCAAAATGTTTATCTTTAACAAGTTGACGTGATACTTTTGCGAACTGAAGATAAGCGCTGCCACTTGCTGCCGCAGATGAGCTGATGATTAAAGGAGTTCTTGCTTCGTCGATTAAAATTGAGTCGACTTCGTCTACGATTGCGTAGTTTAGTTCTCGTTGACGTAACTGTTCTGTTTCTCTTACCATGTTGTCACGCAAGTAATCAAAGCCATACTCGTTGTTTGTACCGTATGTAATATCTGCACGGTAGGCTTCTTGTCTTGATGCTGGCTTTAGGTGCTTAAATCGTTCGTCTTCGTGGTCTTTGTTATTGTAATTTGCGTCAAAAATAAATGACTGATCGGGAATAATAACACCTACAGTTAGTCCTAAGAATGTATAAATTTGACCCATCCAACCTGCATCACGTTGTACAAGATAGTCGTTTACCGTTACAAGGTGAGCACCTTTACCGGTTATTGCGTTTAGGTACATTGGAAGTGTTGCTACTAAAGTTTTACCTTCTCCGGTTTTCATTTCGGCAACTTTGCCTTCGTGCAATACCATTCCACCAATAAGCTGAACATCAAAATGTCGCATTCCTAAAACTCTTCTGGATGCCTCGCGAACAAGCGCAAAAGCATCTGGCAAAATTGTATCTAGAGTGTCTTTACCGTCTAGTCGTTTTTTAAGCACATCAGTCTGTTGTGCTAGTTCTTTGTCTGTAAATTTTTTATATTTATCTTCTAATGCATTTATTGTTGTAACACGCTTTTTAAGACGTTTAAGTGTTTTTACTTGCGGATCGCCTAGTACTCGTTTTACAAATTTTTTCACTATTAATTCCCCTTAGGTATTTCTTATATTCGACAATCAGACGTGAGACCGTCTGCAGTTTACCCACCTTAAACTGTCATTCTGATATTATTATACCCTAACAGGGTTGATTAGCGCGATAGTATTTTACCTAAAAATTTACGAACTTTACGATCTTTATGACCAGACCGTTCGCTGACTTTTTGTTCTTTGTATTTTTTGAGTCTATTTTTAAGAGTTGCTTCGGCAATATCTGTAGCCGCAAAGATATTTAAAGTACTTTCACTTACTACGATTTTTTCTTGGGGTAGAGTTATAATTATTTCGCATGTAAATTGTCTTTTATTTTTTGAATGCGATTCTTTTAAAATAACACTGGCGTGAACTGATTCACGGGCTGGTTTTGGCACATATTTATCTAATTTATTAATTTTTTTAGTTATATACTTTTTTAAATCTGGCTCTAGTTCCATGTGTACTGCGCTTATTTCTAATTTCATATCTGTTCCCTACCTCCCATATAAGTTTGAAGAATTTTTGGAATAGCCAACATACCATCTGAAGTTTGGTAATGTTCTAAAATAGCTACCAATGTTCTGGCCATTGATACGGCTGTACCATTTAGCGAATGCAAAAGCTCTACCTTACCGTCGCTGCGTCGCACTCTAATATTAAGGTTTCTCGTCTGAAAATCCGTACAATTAGAGCAACTTGTTATTTCTCTGTAGCTTCCGTCAACTTTAGACCAATATTCTATATCGTATTTTTTTGCTGCTGGTGCGCCTAAGTCACCGCTGGCAATATTAATTACATGATAAGGAATTCCAATTTCTTGCCAAATTTCTTCTTCGATAGCCAAGATATTTTGGTGCATTTCTTCACTTTTTTCTGGCAAAGTAAATGCGTACATTTCTAGCTTATTAAATTGGTGAACCCTAAATAATCCCCTGGTGTGCTTGCCGTATGTTCCTGCTTCTTTGCGGTAGCAAGGGCTAAGACCAGCGTACTTTAATGGCAGGTCTTTTTCTTCTATTATTTCGTCTGCATGATAGCCAGTAATTGGCATTTCGGCTGTTGCAATAAGCGACAAATCTTCGCCGTCAATAAAATATTCGTCACTTTGATCTGTTGATCTAGGTGCAAATCCTGTGCCTGTAGCCGTACGACTGTTAACCATATGAGGCACAGTCATGTAGGTAAACCCTTTTTTTGTCACCTTATTTATTGCGTACTGAACAACTGCGTTTTCTAAAAGAGCAAGATCGCCCTTTAAAAAATAAAACTTTGCACCAGCAACTTTTGCGCCACGGTCAAAGTCTACCCAACCACGTTCGGTAGCAAAATCTAGGTGGTCTTTTGCGCCAATATCTTTATTGCCGTATTGTTTAACTTCTACCGATGCAGATTCATCGCCAATCGGAACGTCATCAAAATGCATATTTGGAACTTGCTTAAGTAAGGTTTCAAATTCTTGGGTTAGCTTATTTAATTGTTCTTCTTTGTCTGTAAGTTCTGTTTTAAGAATTTTACCTTCGTCTATAACAGATTGATCAGGCTTTCCGCCCTTCATTTTTGAAGAATTTTCGTTTCGTTTTTGGCGAAGTGTTTCTACGGCTTGCAGTACTGCTAATCGTTCGCTATCTAGTGATATTATTTTATTAATGTCTACTTTTATACCTTTGTTGGCAGTTTTTTGCGCAACAAGCTCTGGATTGTCACGAATAATTTGGATGTCTATCATTAAATATTATTATAAACCTGTACACCTATAAAGTGCGAGTGTTTTTTATTGCATTAATAGTCAATTGGGTTCTTGAGCGTGCATATGCACAGTAATCACATTCTCCACCCATAGCTGCAGTGCCTACTTCTGGCATTTCGCCGTCCATGCATTTTTTCATTTTAATAAGAGTTGGTTCTACCCAACTGTCTGAACCGGTGTACGGAATTAGTTTTGTCTTAAAGTCTAACTTATCAAAAAATCCTTCTGCATCCATTTTGCCGTTTGTATACACAAAATAACCCGTGTCAGATACGGCCAAACCATTTGCCCTAAGTAACCATTGGTAAACTTCTAATTGCCTTTTGTAGCTTATTTGCCAGTCACTATCTATACTAACTTCTTTGTCTTTGCTAGTAGCCTTATAGTCGACAACAATAACCTGCCCATCTTCGTCTATCCAAGCGTCGTCTATACCGCCAAATACATGCAAGTTTGTTAGCTTATGAACGCTTATTATACCTGTAAATGTATGACGCCACGTTTCTAAATCTTTGTGCTGCATTGGCACGGCTTTTAGGCCGTTTGCAACCATTATTGGGTGCGGCTTTTGTTGAACACGGTAAGAATCAAATTCCTTTTTAAAAAGTTCGTCGATTGCTTTGTTTATGTTAAACGGTGGACCGCTAGGACGCGTAATTTTAAGTCGTACATCTAGCCAAAAACAACGAGGGCACTGCATAAACAGTTCTATTTTGCTTCGGGACACCTTAAAAGGTGCAACTTGCCCAGGTATATAAGGTTGCGACCGCTCACGCCAATAATTATTCGCCATAGGTTTATACTCCTAAAATCGAGGTTGTTGCAGCAACACAGGCGGTTTCTGCACGCAAGGTAAATTGAGCTATGTTTAGTTTTGTACAATTAGCCTCTAGGAGTTGTTTTTCGGCATCAGTCCATCCGCCCTCAGGGCCAATAAAAACGCCTACTGGTGTCTTTGAGTCAACAGTTACTAGTCCTTTGTCTACAGCTTCTTGGTGTTGTTCGGCAAAATACAGTGTCATTTTATCTTTAAATTCGTCTATTACAGCTTGAATCCCCAGAGGTTCACGTACGCGTGGAATATCACTTCGTCCACATTGTTCTGATGCTTCTTTGACGATTTTTAATGCTCGCTCTTCGTCAAATCCAGTTTTTTCGGTTCTGCTACTCAAAATTGGCACAAAATGAGACACACCAAGTTCTGTGCATTTTTGCATAACCCATTCGTTTTTGTCTTTTTTTAACATGCTCCAAAATAAATATAATTCACGTTTTGGATATACTGGTTCAAGTTCTGTTACCAAATCCAAGCCAATACTTAGTTCTTCTATTTTGTGAATTTTATAAAGTCGGTCTTCGCCTTGTCCGTTAAACAAAATAAGTTCATCGCCAACTTTATATCTTAAAACTCGTGACCATTGGTTAAATAACTCTGCGTCGTTTACCCAAATATGTTGCCGTAGTTCGATTGCACCGTATTTGTCATGCAATTTGCCTACGTAAAATCTATGTAACTTCATTATTTTAACTCTAGCACAGCCAATGATTCAATGTGAGGTGTTCTTGGAAAAAAATTATAACCTTCAAAAAATTTAATTTTATATCCGGCGTCTGTAAGTAATTTTATGTCTCTTGAATGAGTACTTGGATTGCAAGATAAGTAAGCTATAACAGGAGGTTTAACTTCTATTAGTCTATTTGTAACATAAGACCCCAAACCTGCTCTGGGCGGGTCAACAATAACAGCTTCTTTACCCGTTATGTAATCTAGTGACTTGTCGGCAGAGGCATGAATAACTTTAATCGGAAGATCGCCAATGTTTTTCTTTGCCATTTCGATATTTGCTGCATCAAGTTCTATTAATGCGGTTGTGCCAGCTAGTGGTATTCCAATAGAACCAACTCCACTATAAAGGTCAATTTTTGGTGAACCACCCAATGCGTCACCGATTCTTGCTAGTGCTGTTTCGAAAACAGGAATATTGACCTGAAAAAACGACAATACGTCATAAGTTAATTTTGTTCCCATTACAGTGTCCTGAAGCGTACGCTTGCCTTCTTGGTGCAAAAGTTCGGTAGGCACAGATGCCGGGCTTCTTGGATTGCTGTGATAAATTAAAAGTCCTTTTAATGAATCAGGGCAAGTAAGTTTAGGAAACGATTTTGGTTTTACGAATAATGCAGCAACGGCGTCGCCGGCAACGTTACAGCGAATAATTATAGATTTAATGTCGCCTGCACGTATAGCTTTTTTGCCGGTAGTTAGAGTGTTTAGTTGTTCTACTATATCTGCAACTGCTTCGTTAATTGCGGGCTGCGCGAGTGCGCTTCCTACAACTTTTGTTTTTCCATGACTTCCACGGACAAAATGAGCTAAACTTATACCTTCATTATCTCCCCAAAAACCGAACTCCATTTTGCTTCTGTAGCCTTCGCTTTTTTTACCAAATTCAAATTTAAAATCTGGTAAATCTACTTTTTCGCGGGCGAATGCTTCTGCCAAAATTTCTTTTTTAGATTTATTTTCGGCTTCAAAAGTCATTATTTGCCAAGGACTTGTAGCTAAATAACTAGCTGGTTCACGCGGGCTGATTCTGTCTGCGCTTGGCTTAATAATTTCTTCGGCTAGTGCTTCTGCAAAACCTTTTTTACTTTTTAAAAGTCTGATGTTTACGACTTCACCCGGTAAGGCGTTCCAAACAAATACTTTTCTGCCGTCTGATAAAGTAGCAAGACCTTGTCCGCCATGTACTAATTTTTCTATTGTAACTTCTTCCATATGTTTACTATTTTACAGTTAAATACAGATATAAGCTATAAAATTTATTTGTTGGCGCAAGTTTGATTAGACTAAAAATTAATTGTACGTAAATAATAAAAGACGCACGTAGCGTGCGTCTTTTATTATTTATTAATCTGTATAAGATTATGGACGAAGAATGCCTGCAAATACTTGCCATGCAAGTACTGACTTTGCAACCAACGAAAGAATCATGTAGACCTTTTCGCCGTATAAATATTCTGCCCACTTACCTTTTTTAGCGTACTGAAGGTACATATTTACTGCAAAACAGTTAAAGAACAAGAATATGCTTACAAGTATTGCATAAACAAAACTTGGTGGACCGCCACCTTCGCCGTATTTACCAGAACCAATAATATAAATTGCATATACAATCCAAGGAGCGATTCCAGAAATACATCCTACGATATAGCTTGACCAATCAACTTTGCTTTTGCCCTGGTTTACGATTTCCATGACAAGGCCCAAAAGATTCATGACTGAAGTTAGTGCAAACATCATTATTAATGATCCTAGGTCAAAAACTCCTGCTAATAGCGCTATTGCAACCATCATTGTGCTGGCGCTAAGACTGTATTCGATCCAACGAGCCTTATTGATGCCCTTAGAAAGTCCAGCTTCGTAACGCTTTCGGTACCAAGTTGCAATGCTAACGTGAGCGACTGCTGACATTGCAAAAAAGGCTACAATTAACCAAGCAAGGTTAATGTCGAATAGTGAATGACTTGCAGCAACAAGCACTGGACGTTCTGTTGTACTAGCTAGTGAATCTAATGAAAGATAATTAGTTGTTACTGTTTGCAAGCCCATTCCAGGTTTTGCTAACCAAAGTACAAGCGCTGCTTGAACTGCATGTAATACTGCCATAGAAATATTCCAACGGAACAATCTGTCCATTACAGATTTTGCTGCAGTTGGTTTTACTACTGTAGTTTTACTGGCAACTGCTTTTTTAGCAACTGCTGGTTTAACAACCTTTTTAGATACTGTTTTTTTAGTTACTTTAGTTGGTGATTTTTTTACTGTTTTGGTCTTTTTAGTTGTCGATGATTTTTTAGTAGTTGTAGCCATGCAAATAGTTTAACCTTTAGCGCTCATGCATACAAGGTGTGGAATCAACTACATTTGCTTAAACGGTTTATGACAAATTCCACGACCTGTGCGTTCGGCAAATTTTTGATGATAATCTTCGGCTATATAAAATGTTTTAGCTTCTACTAATTCAGTAATTATTGGTTTATTAAAACTTGATTTTGAGTTAGTAATAACTTGTTTTGCGACTTCATATTGTTGGTTATCAAAATAAAAAATTGCTGACCTATATTGGTCGCCCGTATCTGGTCCCTGACCACCTATTTGCGTTGGATCATGCATATACAAAAACTGTTCTACTAAAGTTTTGTAGCTAACTATTGTGTCGTCAAATTCTAGTTGAACTGCTTCTGCATGACCTGTGCTTTTGTAGCAAACGTCTTCGTAAGTTGGGTCGGTTGTATGACCGCCAATGTAGCCAACCGTAGAATTTGTAACTCCACTAATTTGATCAAAATAAAACTGAACTCCCCAAAAACATCCTGCGGCAAATATAGCTTTAGTCATCTGATTTACTACTTTTATTTGTTTTTAAATTTGTCTGATTTTCTTGCATTTTAGATTTTATAGTTACTAGTTTAATGTACGAATTACTGTCGTCATTATTATAGAATCCTAAACTTGATTGTTCGTTTTCTGACACTTCGTAATAAATATTTCCGGATACTTTTTGTCCTACAGACAAAGGACCTCCACCAAATAAAGGTGCTCCCTTTTGTATAGCTGGTAGGCTTAACGTGTTAGTGTCTGAGCTTACTAATTTAAACTGCATATAAGGCGACAGCTGAACGACGTGGTCGGAAGTGTTGGCTACGGTTACCGTAAAAGCTACTGTATTGCCGTTATCTATCTTTTTATAATTATCTACCGTTACTGAATAATCGTTAGATTTGCTTATTTGTTCACCTAGTACGTTATTTACAGGATTAATTACTGAAGAGGCTATACTGTCAGAAGAAGACTGCTTGACTCTGTAATCTACGTATCTAGAAAAACTTAATATACCAACAGTAACAGTTGCTACCAAGATACTTAACGAGATTTTTTTGTTTAACATATCTACTTTCTGTATACGTGTATTAAGTTTAGTATACACCTATCTTGCTTAGTTTAAATTATATAACATTATTGATGTATTAACAATATTATTAATTGGTCATGATTTTTTTATCCAGAAGCTGACAAAGTGCAGTATCTTTTTTACCTACTTCTGCTACATCGTAACACCACGTTAGTACTTCATCTTTAATGGGCACCATATAAGCAAGTTCACCCTTAGCTGGCACGTTCGGTAGGTATGAACCAGCCTGAAAAGGATCGTTAACAAGGACCATTTCTATACCGTATTTAGCTCCCTTTTTGTCCTTAATATAACTTTGTAATACAGGCGTTAACCACCACGCTTTGGTGTCGATATTAACTAAACTTACGTTAACACTTATAAATTCATAACCTTCTTTTGGCGGAACCATAGATTTTTTAACTGGCTCTACCTTCCACGTTAAGGATTCTAGTTTAAGTATGCCAACTTTTTTAGGAAACGATGTTTGTAACGCCATGGTATAGCGACGATATACAAAAAATGACAATATAATAATTATCGTAGCAAACAACGCGGCTATTAAAGTTACTGTCTTTTTATTAAGGTCTACGTGTTTAGACTTTTTATTGGTAGATTTTTTAGCTTTCATTAGATTACTGGTCCAACTATATATGTATTAAATATGCTCTTTACGCCACTTTGACCACCGTGTTGTGCAGTAAATGCGCTAGTTGCATTACCGCCACATAATGGTGTGATTCGGTTTGATCCGCCGTTATGATTTGCGACTTCGTTTCCGTTACTACCATTTACTCCGGAACCAGAAAGAATAAGGTAATTTGAATTATATATAACCCAACAATTTGCAGCAGAATTATGAGTTGCGATTTGAGCAGCAGTACATGCGCCACCTGATGTTCCACAAGCAGATGTAGGTACAGCTACGCTAATAGTTACTGTTTTGGTGCCGCTGCTGCCGGCTATGTTTGAACAAGCTAGCGTGTAGCTAGTGGTGCTAGTTAAACTAACAGACTGGCTTCCGCTTGCTGCCTTTGATCCAGCAAAACTACCACCACCCCCAGTGCACGTAACAGGAAGTGTTGCGTTAGCGCTTGTTATCCATGACAGTACGGTTGAACCACCTGACGAAACACTGGTTGGTGAGCCTGTAAAAGTAAGTGTTGGCGCAACTTTTGCAGCACCTGCAGGACTCGATGGTTGTGTTATTGGAATAGTTGCAGGTTTTGTGGCCGGAGTTGTCGTAGGCGCAGTTGATGTAGTTTGTTGCGCAGTCGTATTAACTGGCTGAGTGGATGTTGAAGTTGAAGTTTGATCTGCTGGTAGTGTTTTAGTTGAATTATTATTAACAGATTCTGCAGTCGATGAATCGTCTGAATTGGAAATTACAAAGCTACTTATTTTTAAAAGTACGTTTTTTGGCACTATTAATCCTGCGATTAAAATTAATGTCAAAAATCCTAATGCAATAAATAGCGAAATAGCGACAGATTTTTTAAGAGACATCCTACGGGAACCCTTAGATGCAAATGTACCTTTTATAATATTTATTGGTGATAAAGACATATGATTCCTTTTAATAATATTTTCATGTCATTGCAAATTCTTCTGAATGTATCTTGCTGTTTGGTACACCTAGTTCACGTAGCTGCGATCTTAACGACTTCATCATTGGTGGGGGTCCACATATAAAAATCTCTTTGCCGTCTAATCCACCACACATTTGAGATATTTTATCTGCAGTTAAAAATCCTTCTTGTTCTTTTGCTACATATGGCATGTATCTAAACGAAGGATACTTTTGTGGTAGATATTCTGCAATTGCTTTTTGATCTAATAATTCAGTCCGATTTACTACGCTATAAACCAAATCTACTGCCCCACTATTGCTATTATAACTTCTGGCCATACTTAGGAACGGCGTAACACCAATACCACCAGCAACCCAAATTTGTGGTGCTGTGCCAAAATTTGTATAAGTAAATTTGCCATACGCACCTTCTATTTCTGCAACTGCACCAATCTTGATATTTTTTAATCCAATAGTGTAATCACCTAGTGATTTTATATATAGTCTTATGTTATTTTCGTCGGGTGAACTAGCAATAGAAAACGGATGTGCTTCACGAATAACGCCCTGTTGGCCACTCCACAAAAATCTAATAAAAACAAACTGACCAGGTTTGTAATCTATGGATTTTTCCATTGGTTCCATAGTTAACGCTACGACGTTGGTTTCTAGCTCTGAAACGCCAATAACTTTATAAGGATATCGTCTGACAAAAACATTACTCATTACAGTACGATAAAAAAATGAACATAAACCAATTATTACCCATAAAAGCATGTAGTATTTTAAAAACGCATCACGTGAAGTATCTGAGCTAATTAAAATTACATGTAATCCTGCAAACATAAAAGCTACGCCTAAAAACTTATGGGTAAATAACCAAAAACGATACGGTAGTTTTACAAAAAAAGTTAATACCAACAAAACAACCATTCCAAAAAATGCAACTATTCCTGCATTAATTGCAGTACCCTGTTCGGCTTCAAAAAAAGTTTTGTTTAAGTCTAGGCTTCTTGGTAGCAAAAATTTTGCTGAATCTTTAATTGAATCTAGTGCCTTGATGTCTATATATTTAAGCGCTAAAAATAAAGGATGAAAAACCAAAAGAATAAGTGCTATTCCACCCGTTATATGGTGTGCAATATATACCCTATTAAGCCCACCAAAAAAATTCTCCATCCACCGAGTACGTGCAGCTAAAAGTAAATTAATTGCGTATAAAACCAGTCCAATAAGTCCTGTTACTTTACCGAACATGTTAAAAAACATTAGCGGACTGTGCAATGAAGATGCGAAGGAATTAATCTGAAACCATCTAACAAACGGTACCGCGCTAAAAATCCAGATGAGTATCCATCCACCATAATGCTGTAGCCATAATTTATAATCGTTTTCGTTCATTTAACCCTTAGAGTACTTATGCTTATTATACTCTACGTTATAACGAACCAACTAAATATTTGTTACAGTACAAAGACTATTCTGTACGTAGGGCTTCGACTGGGTCTAATTTGGAAGCTTTGCGTGCTGGTAACAGTCCCGCTAAAGCAGCTACTAGCATAAGCGCAACAAGTAGTACTAACATTTGAGGAATACTAAATTGAAGTAGCGTATTGCCTGTTCCTAAATCTAGTTTTTTAGTAATCCATGGATTTAGCGCAGTTCCCAATAAAGTACCGCCTAATATTCCTAATAACCCACCAATAAATCCTATCCACATTGCTTCTAAAATAAATAGAAAATTAATATTTTTACGGCTCATTCCAAGAGCCTTCATTAATCCAATTTCACGGGTACGTTCTAATACGCTAATATATTGTGTGTTAATGACTCCAAAAACACTTGCTATAAGAGTTATTATGCCCAATACGCCAACCATAATTTGTAAAATATTTACGAATTGCGTGATTGTTTTTTGAATATCTTTACTGCTTTGTACAAAGTACCCTTTGCTTTCTAGTTTGGTTCTTGCAGCTTGTAATTTTGTATCGTCTTTACCGCCGTCTACCCTGGCATATACATAAATAAATTTATCAAAATCCGAAGTACCTTTTGATGTAAATTCATACAAATATCTTGCGTCGGTATTACTTAGTAAAATAGGCGGAACACCAAAACTAAGACTAGTTGCCGATTTTTTAGAAACTGCAGAAACCGACAGTTTAATTGTTTGTTCCTTTGGCTTTAATGCTTCTGCAGTTGCCGCATTTATTGCGTCAGGATTTTTATCTTGTAGTAGATTTTGAATACTGCTTAAAGAAAATGGTTGCTGAACAGTTAGACTAACAAACTTACCGATAGCGTCATTAGAGTCTTTAAATCCTAGTAAATCTACGTAGTTTTCTGGCAAAATAATACTGCCTGTAGCTATGTCGCCCGTTTTTGGTAAATCACCATCTTTAATTTCTGGCTTTTGCGCTGCGTTGTATACTAGGCCGCTTCCTGTGTACTTTTTTTGCCCGTCGCGGGTAATAAAACGAACATCTATTTGGTAGACTTCGCGTACTTGTTCTATATTAGGAGTTGTTTTTAAATCTTCTATGTCCGAACGTGTAACGCGCTTTACCTGAATACTATTTTGTCCACCACCACCTTTAATTACACCGACTGTTTCGTCAAACTCCTGAGGGCTACTTCCTGGTGAACCGCTATTAATTATTTCTTTGTCACGACCTACAATAAGTTCTGCTGGGTCAAAGTTACTACTAATAAGTTTTGATGTATAGTCACGAACGCCGTTACCCGCCGCTAAAGTTAATGTAAGTGTAAAACCGCCCACTCCAATTGCCATAGCAGTTAAAAATGTTCGAACTTTAGCAGATTTGAGTGTTCTGCCGCTTCTTAAAATTAAGTCTGTGATCTTCATGATGCTACCTCACTATCGCCTGTAATCTTAGTTATCTTACCGTCATGTACGTGAATCTGTGCGTCGCACCTTGCTGCTAGTTCGTGGTCATGAGTAACAATTACTAAAGTTGCACCCAATGATTTATTAAGTCCAAATAAAAGTTGGATTATTTTTTCGCCCGTTGTACTGTCTAGGTTTCCTGTAGGTTCATCGGCAAATATTAACTTAGGTTTGTTTACGATTGCTCTAGCAATAGATAGTCTTTGCTTTTGACCGCCCGATAAGTTTCTGGCTTTGCTTTCTGCTTTGTCAGAAAGTTCAACTTCTTTTAAAGCTTCTTGGGCTAATAGCTTTCGCTTTTTTATTGGCACTCTGGCAATTTCTAATGGAAGCGATACGTTGTCTAAACATGATTGGTTTGCTTCTACAAAAAAAGATTGAAAAATAAAACCTATTTGCTTGTTACGAAAAGTATCGACTGCCTTTTGTTTCATAAGGTTAAGGTCTTGGCCGCCTACTAATACCACTCCGCTAGTAGAATGGTCCAGACCACTCATTACGTGCATTAATGTACTTTTACCGGATCCACTTTTGCCTATTATTGCTACGATTGAGCCTTTTTTAATAGATACGCTTACGTCATCAAGTGCTGTAAATATGCTGGATTTTTTACCGTATAATTTTGATACATTTTTAAGTTCTATCATAAGTATAATTATACATTAGCAAGGTGTAATTAAGCTAAATATAAATGCTTATGTTATTATTAATTTAACAGATTATGAAAAAATTAAAGAACACCAAAGAACCGCTGTACCAGTCTAAATTATCTAAATATAATTTTATGTTTATTGGTGCTTACGCGGTTTATACTATTATTTTTGACGCTGGCAACATACTGACCCGCGAAGACGTTTATCACAGATGGATATTTGCGGTAATACTAACTGTTGCTTTTTCTTTATTTTGGGTTGCGACAAAAAAAGCTAAAACTAATAACGTCTTGTTTGGTTCACTTATACTTTGCATAATAGCCGAACTGATACTTGCCGGATATATGACATATTGGGAACGAGGCATGGCAAGCATGTCTACTGTACTGTTTATATTCCCTATTGTAAGCATGGCACTTACTGGCAGTCGTACCTACACAGTCGGAACTGCACTTTTAGCTTCTGCAATTTACACTGGTGCATGCACAAAATATTTTTATGATTTTTTTAACGAAGGCTACCGCGTTCAGCTATATGGACAATTATTCTTTTTTGCGTCTTTGTATTTAACTATTGGATGGGCTGTTGCCGCACTTGCCCACGCTTATAGTAAAAAATAAAACTAGTTAATTAATTTTCGTTAAAGTTACGAATATAGCTTAAAAATAAATAACGAAAATAAACCAGCATACACAAATTCGAGCGGCCAGTTTTTTATAAACTCATATTTTTGAATTGTTGCATGCAAATAGTTAAAACCAGTTTTTGGTTTTGGGGGTAATTGTCCTAGTTTTTCTTGGAATACAAATTTGTATACCCAAACTAAGTCTGGGCTGGTTGAAGCAAAACCAGTTAATACACTAAAAAACCCTAAGTACTTCCAGGTTGCAAGAAGCGCGAAACTTAAAATTACTGCATCAAAAATCCACACATTCCTTAATGTAGACAATGGTAATTTACCTCCAAAATGAGGTAATGCGTCGGCAGCCAAATGACTAATAAACGCTAATGGCAACGCTAATAGGGGTTGTTTTACTACCAATGAAATACTTACCCCAATTAAAAAATGGTTTGTTGCTGTCATGCTATTTTTCTGTTCTTAAAGCTGGAAACGGCACACCTTCTCGTGCCGTTACACCTTCGAGCATCCAAAATAACCGTTCGCTGTGACCGTAACCACAAGCTGGCGGCATTCCGTATTCTAATGCTTCGACGTAGTCCATATCTAACATCATCGCTTCGTCGTCGCCTGCGTCTCGCATTGCTTGTTGTTCGTTAAAACGAGCCAATTGGTCAAGAGGATCATTAAGTTCGCTGTAAGCCTTACAAGCTTCTGTTCCGCCCAGTAAAAGGTTAAATTGTTCTGACAATCTTGGGTCTGCTAATTGATTCTTGGCTAATGGCTGAAGAAAAGAAGGAATATCTACCAAAAATGCTGGACCTGTAAGTTCTACACGTATTTTTTTCCATAGTTTGTCTATGCAACGATTAATGTTGTCGGCTTTTTCGACTTCGATTTTATTTTCTTTGACTTTTGCCTGTACGGCTTCTAAGGTGGTGTTAAAAACATCTATGCCAAAGCGTTCTTTTATAACACCTACAAAACTAACTTTAGGCCAATCAGTGTCATTTGCACCAAGGTCTACTTTCATACCGTTAGCTAACGTATAGTTGCGTGTTCCCCAAGTTTTGTCGGCAATAGAACGTACCATTTCTTGGGTTAGTTTCATTCCCATATCCCAGTTTGCATATGCCCAATACCATTCCATAGCAACATGCTCTGGAAGATGTTCGTCGCTGTAGTTTTCGTTACGAAACCTTGGACCTATATCAAAAACCTTTTCGTATCCCCCAACAAGAAGCCTTTTAAGTGGCAATTCATGGCTGATTCGTAAATAAAAGTCTTGGTCTAGTGCATCCATATGAGTAATAAAAGGATTTGCATCTGCACCACCTGCGACACTCTCTAGCACTGGAACATTAATCTCTATAAAACCATTGCTCATTAAATATTCTCTGGTGGCTTGCCAAAAATTACTTCGGCGTATGTACCTTTGAAAAACGTCTGGGTTGACGTTTGTGTCGACGTATCTTCGTCTTAGGCGTTCTTCTTTGTCTGTAAATCCGTCTTGTTCGGATGGTAACGGCCTTAGTGCTTTAGTGAGAAGTCTTAATTTAACAATTTCTACAGAAATCTCGCCTGTTTGAGTTTTAATTACTTTACCAGTACATTCTACAAAGTCACCACTATCTAGTAGTGCTATATTGGACATCGAAAGTTCGTTTAAGCTGTAATCGACCGGGTCACTGTTGGCTCGCCAAAATAGCTGTAAGTTTGCAGAATCGTCTTTTATGACAACAAATGCAATTTTACCAAATTTACGAATAGACTTTATACGACCAACTACTTTTACTGACTTGCCTTCTAACTTACTAAAATCATCAGTTATATCGATGTTCTTATTAGTCCGTTCGGCATTTGCTGGGTACGGGTTTATTCCAAGCTCTTTTAGCTCGGTTAATTTGCGAAGTCGTTCGTCACGAAAGTCTTTTAGTGTTGCCATACGTATACAGTCTACAGTAAATTGTATCTTGTCACTAGTCTGAATAGCCCAATTATTATGCGTAATTAAGCCCGACTATTGACTAAAGACCAATGACTACCTAGGCGATGCTAGTAATTTTGTAAGTCGTTGTTTCTGCTGGAGTCTTTAGTTCGATGTCATCGCCGTTCTTTTTGCCAAGCAATGCTTTGCCAATTGGAGATTCGTCGCTAATTTTTCCGTTCATAGGATCGGCTTCTACTGTTCCTACAACCTGAAACTGCTTAGTCTTGCCGTCTGTACTTTTAAGACTAACTTTACTGCCTAATTGTACTTTGCTGTCGCCTTTAGGAGCTTTAATGACTTCTACGTTTGCTAGGATGTTTTCTATTTCTGATATTCGGCTTTCGGCACGGTCTTGGTCTTGTCTTGCAGCGCTGTATTCTGCGTTTTCTGATAAATCACCAAATTCACGAGCTGTTTTGATTCTATCTGC
>JBAXHY010000004.1:0-37225 GCA_037138655.1 bacterium
TCTATTACCTGACCCATTTTTGGCTTATCGCCTCTTTTAGCTAGTTCGCCGTCTATTTTTACGTTTCCTAGGTCAAATAACTTACTTAAAGCGGCGCGGCTATAATCTGTAGCCATGCTAGCTACAATTATATCTGCTCTTTTTTTAACAGTTAATTCGTCTATAACAATTTTTAAAGAAGATTTAGGCACGTAAACCTACTGCTTTTTGTACTTTTAGTAATGTTTTGTTAGATTGTATGTTCATTGCTTTTTCTGAGCTTTCTAGCTTAGTTAATAATTGGGCGTCATCTATTTTTGCTAATTTAGATTGGAAATTTTCTAAGAACTGACTAACATGTTCTGCCACTTTAGATTTAAGATCACCGTAACGACTATTCCCTACCCATTCTTTAAGTACTTCAGTGTGCGATTTACCTGATAATAGTTCGTAAATTTGGAGTAAGTTAGTAATTCCTGGTTGCTTATCCCAATCCCAGTTTATGTTTGCTAAACTATCGGTTTCGGCGGATTTGATTTTTTTAGTTGCTTCTGCGGGAGTGTCGGATAATTTTATTGTGCCTGCAGGATCTTCGACGCTTTTGCTCATCTTTTTATCTGGACTGCGTAAGCTTCTGATTCTGGCACCTTCTAATCTTTTGCTAAATTCTAATTGTTTTTTCCATTCGTCTGGAACGGTAAATACTTCTCCAAATTTATTATTAAACCTTATCGCTAGGTCTCTGGCTAGTTCTAGGTGCTGCTTCTGGTCGTCACCTACAGGAATGTATTTTGCGCCGTAAAGTAATATATCTGCCGCCATTAGTACTGGGTAGTCAAAGAGTCCGACAGATGTATTTGCTTGTACACCAGATTTTTCTTTAAATTGAGTCATACGGCTTAGTTCGCCAAAGTAGGCAAAGTTGTTAAGTATTACGGCTAGTTCGCTATGGGCAGGAACGTAGCTTTGTCTGTAAAGATAAAAATCTTCGTTACTTATTGGCATCCCAGCCGACACAAAAACTTTTAAGTTTTTCATGGTTTGTGAATAAAGTGTGCCGTGTTCGACTTCTGTTGTAAAGCTGTGAAGGTCTGGTGCAAACATATTAATTTGGTAGTCACCGGCGTGGGCTTTTTGTAATTGAACCATTGGTAAAATAGCACCTAGGTAGTTTCCTAAATGATAATCGGAGTTTGTTCGAAGTCCTGTTAGTATTACTGGCTTACTCATATGTATATAGTATACTTTATTTTTTATACCCTAGTGCCTACAAAATAGGGTAATTTTTCTGGAGGTTGTTGCGATGGTTGACCGTTGGCTAAAAATAGCGCCGCTCTTCCAATGTTATCCCTTCCAGCTATGTCTGGTACTATTCGGGCTTCTAATATTCTTCTTTGTAGATTTATTTCTTCTTGTTCGTGCATGATGTTACTTTCGTTTAACTTTTATAATAAAAAAACCGTCACTTTTTGTGACGGTTTAATCGATATTTTCAATATTTTATGAATACATAGAACAAACCGCCACAGTGCGTGTCGTAAACCAATACATCTTTGAGCAGGTTATTTTATTCATGATGCTACTTTAACACTAAATATATTATAAATGCAAAATAAAAAAGATTCCGTAGTATACGGAATCTTTTTTTGTTCTGATTACTCGAACTAACGCTTTGTAAACTGACGTTGCTTACGAGCACCCTTAAGACCAAACTTCTTACGTTCTTTTTCGCGGGGATCGCGACCAAGAAGATCAGCTTTTTTAAGAGTAGCTTTTAGGTCTTCGTTCATAACAACTAGAGCCTTGGATATTCCAAGACGAATAGCGTCAACTTGACCAGCATGTCCACCACCAGATACAACTACAGTTACATCGTAATTGTTATTATCAATAACTTCGAAAGGCTTTTCTAGTTCTTTAAGTAGCATTGCGCTGTCTGCAAAATAATCTTTAGCAGAAACACCGTTTACTTGAATAGAACCTTTACCATTCATTACGCGTACACGTGCTGTTGCACTTTTACGTCGTCCAAGGCCATAGAAATAACTTTTTGTTGCCATTACTATTTTTTACCTTTCCTAAGATCTAACATCACTGGCTTTTGAGCTTCGTGATTGTGCTTGTCGTCTGCATAAATCCTAAGACGTGCTAGACGTTCTGGACGTAATTTATTTACGGGTAGCATACCACGCACTGATTTTTCTATAACAACATTTGGGTTTATGTCTAATTGTTCAGTTAATGAACGTTCGCTTAAACCACCTGGGTATAGACTGTGATGATAATAAATCTTATCAGTTAATTTTTTACCAGTTACAACTAATTTAGCTGAGTTAATAACTATAACGTTATCTCCGCAGTCGATATGAGCTGTAAATTGAGGTTTCTTTTTACCTGTTAGTAGTTGTGCAACTTCTGTAGATAAACGACCTAGTGGAATTTGACTTGCGTCAACTATGTACCAAGCTCTAACTACGTCTGAAGGTTTTGCTGAATAAGTTTTCATTATTTAGCCTCCTTTGTTACTTTTTTAACAGGCTTTTTAGCTACAACTTCTGCTTCTACGGCTTTTTCGGCCTTTTTAGCAACTGGTGCATCTGTTAAATCGTCTACAAAACTAATGCGAGCTAACATTACGTTATCTCCACGACGGCTACGTGTTTTTGTAATACGTAGGTGTCCGCTTGATCGTGCTGTTAGTTTAGGAGCGATTTCGTCCATAAGCTTGTGAGCTGCTTCTAAAGTTTGTAGTGAAGCTATAATTTGACGGCGATTATGAAGATCGCCTTTTTTAGCCTTTGTGATTAGCTGTTCTACGTAAGGCAAAACTTCTTTTGCTTTAGGAACAGTCGTTTCGATCGATGTATGAAGAATCAAACTTTCAGCTAATCCAGCCAATAGGGCTGCACGCTGATCGCGTTCTCGACCAAACTTTCTTCCTTTATATCCGTGGCGATGCATCTTATAGCTCCAACTCTGCTAGCTTTTCTTTTACTTCGTCTAGCGCTTTGCTACCAAAACCTTTAAGGTCGCGTAGTTCGGCATCGCTAAGTGAAAAAAGATCTTTAAGCGTGTGTATATCGTTATTAATAAGTGCGTTAGTTGTTCGTGCGCTTAAGTTCATGTCTTCAATTGAAGTATCTAACATTGTAGGTTCTTCGTTTGAGTCAGAAGTAACATCAGAATCTGATTTCTGTGTTGTTAAAGGTGCACTTACTTCTACGCGTGTTTGACCAGCTAGTGCAGTGTACTGATTAACTAATATAGCTGCGGCTTCTTCAAAAGCGTCACGTGCTGTAATTGTTCCGTCTGTATCAACTGTAAGTACTAGCTTGTCTAGATCTGTTATTTGACCGACACGAGTGTTTTCTACGTTGTAACGAACTCGTTGTACTGGGCTAAAAATTGCATCTAATGCAATCATGTCTGTACTTGAGCGTTTAGTCTTAGAATCATCAATCGCACGGTATCCACGACCTTTTTCTACAACGATATCGACTACAAATGTAACTTTGTCGCTGTCTAGGGTTGCAATAACATGTCCGTGGTTAACTACTTCAACATCAGCATTAACGCTAATATCTTTTGCAGTAACAGGACCTTTACCTTTTTTGGTAATTCTTAGTGTTTGTGGTTCGTCACTAAATACTCGGAATCTAACACCTTTAAGGTTTTGCATGATGTCTACGACATCTTCTTTTACCCCTTCGGTTGTAGTAAATTCGTGAGTAACTCCTTCGATTCTGAAAGCAGTGATTGCTGCACCTGCAATACTAGATAATAGTACGCGGCGCAAGCTGTTACCAAGAGTCATTCCATAGCCAGAGTGTAGAGGTTCTATAACGAACGTTGCACTTGCTGTTGTACTATGATCAGTAACGCTTGATAAAGTTGGTGTATGTATAGTTTTAGACATCCTTTTTCCATTCTCCTTAACGTGAGTAGTACTCGACAATTAGTTGTTCGTTTATATCAGCCTCTGCATGTTCTCTTAGAGGAACAGAGGTAATGCTCAATGATAGTTTTTTGCGGTCTGCTTTAACCCAACTTGGGTTATCGCCGATTGCAGGACTAACTTCATCTAACTTCTTGAAATATTCAGTAGCTTTACTGTGATCTCGAACAGTTAATACATCTCCTACAGAAACACGTAGTGACGGAATGTCAAAACGGCGACCGTTTAGCATAAAATGACCATGTGTAACTAACTGTCTAGCAGCGCGTCGACTTGGTGCGAATCCTGCTCGGTATACTGCGTTATCTGCACGAAGTTCTAGGAATCGAAGCAAGTTTTCACCTGATTGACCGCCAGCCTTAGAAGATTCTTTCATAAGGTTACTAAATTGTTTTTCTAGTAGACCATAAAGTCGCTTAACTTTTTGCTTTTCGCGAAGCTGCAAAGAATACTGACTAGGTTTAGCTGGTCGTCTGTTTGTGCCTTGTGGACCAGGTGTGCCAGGACGCTTAATCAATGCTTTGTGTGCTTTTGGATGAAGTGCATAGCCTTCACGACGTGAACGTTTAACAATGCTAACCATATCTCGTGCCATATGCTAAACCCTCCGTGCCTTCTTAGGACGGCAACCACCATGTGGAATACCTGTCATGTCTTTAATTGATTCAACTGCGATATCTAGTCCAAGTAATGCACGTACTGCTGCTTCTCGGCCTTGGCCAACACCAGTAATAAATGCATCTACTTTAACAATTCCGTACTGCTGCTTAGCAAGTGTTGCTGCTTTTTCGGCTGCTACTTGTGCTGCATAGGCTGTACCTTTTTTGCTACCACGGAATCCACATGCTCCTGCGCTAGATGCTGTTAAAACACCACCGCTTCTGTCTGTGAACGATACTATCGTGTTATTAAAAGTTGCTTGAACGTGTAGCTGACCGTAAGGAACGGATCGCTTAGATTTTTTTGATTTTACAGCAGCTTTTACAGGCGCATCAATTGTTGCTTCTGTAGATACTGTTTTTTCTGCATCACTCATTATAAGTTAATTCCTTTCATCCGGTTATGTCTTAGAAACAGCTTTCTTTGCTGTTCCTCCTACAGTTACTTTTTTACCACGACGAGTACGTGCGTTAGTACGTGTTCGTTGACCACGGCTTGGAAGATTCATACTGTGACGTATGCCTCGGTAGGCCTTGATGTCTTTTAATCGTTTGATGTTACCAGTTACAACACGATGTAGTTCACCTTCTACAGTTAAAGTATTGTTAATAACTTCTTGGATACGTGAAACTTCGTCGTCTGTAAGGTTTTTAGTTCTTACAGTTATTTCTACTTTAGCTTCTGCTAAAATATTTTCTGCTGTTTTATGACCAATGCCATAAACATATTGTAATGAAAACAATATTTGCTTTTCGTTTGGAATCGTTACTCCTGAAATACGTGCCATATATTACCCCTGCCTCTGCTTGTGCTTTGGCTTAAGTTTATTGATCACATACAACCGCCCTTTTCGACGAACAATAATGTCGTCGGGGCTGATTTTTTTTACACTTGCACGCACTTTCATGCGGATCATCACTCCTTTACTGCTGTGGTGACACACTGCTTAATATTAAACTCACTCCTGTCATGTACCTTTTTATAGTAGTGCAGCTATGTTTAAAATACTTTGTAGCTTTTGGTTATTACTGTAAGGCAATAAATTGGGCTAGTTAATATTAAAAACTAAGTGTTCTGCTATAAAAAGGTACAATTAGGCTTTGCGGTACGTTATCCGACCCTTAGTAAGATCATAAGGAGTCAATTCTACCGTCACGCTGTCGCCAGGTACTATACGAATAAAATGTTTTCGCATTTTTCCGGCTACATGAGCTATAATTTGGTGGCCGTTTTCAAGTTCGACTTTAAATTGAGTACCTGGTAAGGTCTCGACAATTACGCCGCTCAATTCAATTACTTCCTTGTTTTTTGCCATAAATTATATATCAGCTTTAAATTATAACAGATTACCCCCTGGGGGTAAAGTTTATTTTTTTGAAGTCTTTTTTACCTTTTTGATTATCTTAGAAAAACGACCACCAAATCGGATTTTTTTGCTTGCTAAACCAGCAACTTCGTCTTCGCCGTAAAAGAAGTCAGGCGTTGAGTAGTCGTCGTAGGTTACCATCATAGCTCGTGATTCTATTTGACGTAGTGTTTCTATGGATACTGCTACAAGGATAAGAACACTTGTTCCACCTATGCTTATGTTTGTCTTTAAAAATACCTGCGCAACCATTGGAGCTAGGGCTAGTAAACCTAAACTTAATGAACCAAATAGTGTTAAACGTCCTACTACTTTTTGTAAATAGTTTTCTGTTTGTCTGCCGGAACGAACACCTTCAATAAAACCACCCTGTTTTTGCAGGTTTTCTGCTATTTCTTTGCTATTAAAAGTAATACTAGTATAAAAGTATGTAAACAAAACGATTAATAAAAAGTAAACGATTGGATAAATATAAGGTGTAAAACCAGGTTGCGCAAAAGTTTGAGCTGATGGCGTTTGGAACCATAAAGTCATTTTATTACCAATAGATACTAAATTAGCGCTACTGTTATTAACAAGTAGTCTACCAACAAATTCTGGCACGCTTAGGAACGCTAAGGCAAAGATAATAGGTACAACACCGGCTGTAATTAGTTTTACGGGCAAAACGGTCGTTACGCCGCCGTAAGTGCGGTTACCTTGTACACGTTTAGCATAATGGATTGTAATTTTTCTGGCTGCTTCGTTTAGTTTAACAACAATGAACGTAGTAAGTACTACCGCAAATATTATAATAAAAGCTATAAACAATGAATGTGCGTCAAACGGTAACTTTTTACCAAATACATGCATTGATTTGTTTCCGCCAAAAACACTACTTGCTAGGCTAATAATAGTAGTCGGCAAACTAGACACGATTCCAACTGTAATAAGAAGACTAATACCGTTTCCGATGCCTTTTTCTGTTATAAGTTCACCCAACCACATAAGTAGCATAGATCCACCACTTAATGCAGAAACCATTAGTACCCACTGAGCAATACTGGCGTTTTGAGCGATGTTTCCTACAGGAGAATACGGACTAGCAGTTTGGCTAACTAAGTACACAGCGCCAATTGATTGAATAATAGATAACGGGAAAGCGATCATACGCGTATATTGGTTAATCTTTTTGCGGCCGTATTCGCCTTCTTTGTTAAGGCTTTCTAGTTTTGGAATAGCATGAGTTAACAACTGCATGATAATAGACGAGTTAATGTATGGGCCAAGACCTATTAGCATGATTGACAAGTTAGCTAGCGCACCACCAGATAGAATGTTGAAAACACCTAACAATTGAGTTGTTTTAGCTGCTGTAAACATACCTTGAAGAACTTGCTTAAGTGTTTCTGGTGAACCAATAGGAATTGGTAAATGAGCAAGGATTCTAAAAATGATTAGCATACCTGCTACACCCAATAATCGTTTGCGCATATCTTCGGCTTTAAGGGCCTTTAAAATTAATTTCCAATTCATCTATAAACACTCCCTAGATTTTTGTCATCCAATAAAAAAACTCCTTATACTATAACAGTAGTAAGGAGTTTTCGACAAGAAGCTAACAGTTGTAAAAAACTACTCAGCTTTTGTTTTTGCTATACGCATTGGTTTTGGTGTTTTAGCAAAACTACCACCTGCAGCAACAATCATTTCGATTGATTTAGCGCTTGCAGCTTGTAATTTAACTTGTAACTTTTCTGTTACATCACCTCTAACAACAAGACGAACAGACACATAAGGACTGTCGATTAAGCCTGCTTCGAACAAAGTAAAGTTATCTACTAGTCCTTTAAGAGCATTTGCTTTGTCTGTTGTAAGTGTGATTGGTTTTGCCCAAAAAGCCGTAAATCCACGTAATTTAGGTTGTCTTTGCATTAAAGGGTTTTGACCACCTTCAAAACCTGGACGACGTCCACTACCCGTACGAGATCCTTGACCTTTAGTACCACGTCCAGCAGTTTTACCTTGTCCTGCTGAAATACCACGTCCAACTCTATTTAGTCGTCGGTGTGCTTTTAAGTTAAGTTCGTTATACTTCATTATTTAGTCTCTACTTTCGCAACTTTTTTAGCAGGTGCAGTAATTGTTGTTACCCATTCGCTTTTTGGTTTCATAGATCGAATTACGTCTAATGTAGCGTAAGCGATGTTGATTTTGTTACTTGAACCCAGTGATTTAGATAATACGTTAGAAACACCAGCTACTTCTAGGATAGTTCTTACGACGCCACCGGCAATAAGACCAGTACCAACTCTTGCAGGCTTGATCATAATGTGTGCACCACCAACTTTAGCAGATGATTCATGAGGTAATGTTCCGTTAATAACTGGAACTGTGATCATGTTCTTTTTAGCTACTTCAGCTGCTTTTGCAACTGCTGCTGTAACATCAGCGCCTTTAGCAGTTCCTACACCAACTTTATGGTTTCGGTCGCCTACAACAACTAATGCTCGGAATCTAAATCTTCGTCCACCTTTTACTACACGGGCTACACGGTCAACATGTACAACTCTTTCGTCAAAAGGACTCGGTTCTTGTGGTTGCTGGTTTCTTTGTTCGCGGGCCATATTAAAACTCCAATCCTTCTGCGCGTGCTGCATCTGCAAACGCTTTTACGCGTCCGTGATACAGGCGGCTTCCTCTGTCTAATACAACAGCTTTTACTTTAGCTGCTTTAGCTTTTTTAGCGATTTCAGTTCCTAAAATAATAGCTTTTTCTGTCATAGTTCCTGTAGCTTTTTTGCTACCAACAGTAGTTACACTAGCTAATGTAGTGTGCGTATCGTCATTAATAACTTGAGCACTGATGTGCATGTTAGTAATACGAACAGCTAAGCGTGGGCGTTCTGCAGTACCGTTAACGGTTGCACGGACTCGGTGAGCTCGTTGTTTCTGATTCTGTATTTTACGTGTTTTTTCACTCATATAACTAACCTACTTGTCCTTTCCGCTTTTGCCGCTTTTGCGAACTATGCGCTCTGTTACATATTTAATACCTTTACCCTTGTAAGGTTCAGGTTTTTTGAATGCTCTGATTTCGGCAGCAACTTGTCCAACTTGTTGTTTGCTAATACCGCTAACAGTAACAAGGTTTCCTTCGACGACTGCTGTAACTCCTTCAGGAAGTGTATAAATAACTTCATGAGAAAAGCCAAGATTCATTTTGATCACATTACCTTTAACAACTGCCTTAAAACCAACACCGTTGATTTCTAGTTGTTTTTTAAAGCCTTCTGTTACACCAAGAACCATGTTATGGATTAGTGTGCGCATTAAACCGTGTTTACTTCGGTGTTCGCGTTCGTCAGTTTGACGACTAACAGTAACTGTACTGCCATCGATTGTTACATCGATACCAGGCATCATAAATTGTTGTAGTGTGCCTTTTGAACTTGTGACAGTGACAAAGTCATTGTCGACAGTGATTGTCACACCTGCAGGTACTGCAATTGGTAGTTTTCCTATACGACTCATATTATTCCTTTACTTTTAATAAACCTTACAAATTAATTCACCACCAAGACGTTGCTTTTTGGCATCTGTACCGGACATAATTCCTTTACTTGTACTGATAACAACGATTCCTCGTCCACCTTTAACTGTTGGGATTGCATCTGCTGATGCGTACAAACGGCGTCCAGGTTTGCTAAGTCGTGTTACTTCAGTTATGTATGTATTACCAGTAGTGTTTAGGTCAATAACAAGCTGTTTGCCAATTACACCGTCAACTACTTTTACTGCACCAACAAATCGGTGAGTTGATAATATACGTGCCACAGCTTCTTTTACTTTGCTGTGTGGCATAGTTACAGATTCTTTTCTTACACTTGCACCATTACGTACACGAGTAAGCATATCTGATATAGGGTCAGTTGATACCATCATATTAATTCCTACCAACTAGCTTTCGTTACACCAGGGATTTCGCCCTTGCTGGCGTGTTCACGGAAACTTAATCTAGACAAACCAAATTGACGCATATAAGCACGTGGTCGTCCTGTTTCGCTACAACGGTTCTTTAATCTCGTAGGAGATGAGTTTCGTGGAAGTAAATGTAGACCATCAGCGTCACCTGCAGCTTTTAGTTCTGCGCGTTTAGCTGCGTATTGTGCGTGCATTTTAGCTCGCTTAGCGTCTCGGACAATTATTGAAGTTTTTGCCATGTTATTTAGTTCCTTTCTCGAAAGGCATACCAAATAGCGTCAATAATTTTGCGCTATGTTCTGGCCCTTCTGAATTAATTACAAACACAAATTGCATACCGTGTGGGTTTGATGTTTCTTCGAACGTTAGTTCAGGAAAAACAGTTTGATCTGTCATTCCTAAGCTATAGTTACCTTGCTTATCAAAAGCTTTTGCAGAAACACCATGAAAGTCACGTAGACGAGGTAGAACGATAGAAATTAATCGATCAGCCATTTCGTACATACGATCACCACGTAAAGTTACTTTTAACCCAATTTTGCTGCCTTCACGTAGTTTAAATGTCGCAATTGACATACGTGCAGTAGTTTCTACTGGTTGTTGACCTGTGATTTTTCGTAATGTGTTTGTAGCTATTTCTAGGAACTTCTTGTCGTCTTTAGCTTTACCAAGACCGATGTTTACAACTATTTTGTCTAGTTTAGGTACTTGATTGATATTAGCTAATCCAAGATCTTTTTGTAAGTTAGCGCGTTCTGCAAGATAAAGAGATTTTAGTCTTGGCACATAAGTTGTAGTTTTAGCCATTATTTTATCTCCTTTCCTGTAGTAACGTATTCACGTACTTTGTTACCGTTCTTGTCGAATGCATAACGTACTCGACTTGGTTTTTTAGTTGTTGGTTCAAGCACAGCTACTTTACTAACCCAAATTGGTTTAGTAAGTTCTACTATTCCGCCTGTTGGCTTAGCTTGTGTTGGTTTAACATGCTTTTTAACGATGTTAATACCTTCAACAGTAACTTTATTTAGCTTTGGATGTGTCTTTAATACAGTACCGGTTTTGCCTTTTTGGGCACCAGCGATCACAACAATAGTGTCACCTTTTTTGATACGAATATTAACTACTTGTTCTTGTTTTTTCATTATAGGACCTCCGGTGCTAAGCTGATTATCTTGGCGTAACCAAGGTCGCGAAGTTCACGTGGTACTGGCCCAAAAATACGGGTAGCTTTAGGTAATTTATCGTCTCCAATAATAACCGCAGCGTTGTCGTCAAAACGAATAGTAGTACCATCTTTGCGATTAATCGCTTTTTTAGTTCTAACTATTACAGCTTTAACTACTGATTTTCTTTTAACGGTACCTGTAGGGTTTGCTTGCTTTACAGTTGCAACAATAACGTCACCAACTCTAGCGTAGCGTCGCCTTGTACCGCCCAATACTCGTATGCACAAAATTTCTTTTGCGCCGCTGTTATCGCAGACGAGTAATCGAGATTCTTGTTGTATCATCTCTACTTCTCCTCTTCTTTGTCAGCAGTTACGTTTTCGACACGATCTTTTTCTGAGATAGCTGCGCGTTCTACTATTGCAGACAAAGCAAATCGCTTGCGTGCAGATAGTGGACGAGTTTCTACGATAGTAACTAGATCGCCAACATTGGCTTCGTTCTTTTCGTCGTGTGCCATAAATTTAGTAGTAACACTGTACTGCTTTTTATAAATTCGGTTAGTTTTACGTGTTTGAATAGAGATAACAATCGTCTTATCACCCTTGTTCGAAACAACTGTACCGGTAAGTGTGCGGCTCATTACATGTTCTCCTTACTTAGTTGTTCGCTCATAACGGTCATAATTCTTGCTAAATCTTTACGTTTTCCACGAAGAGTTCGAGTATTTTGTACTTCACCCATGTGTAGACGTCGTTTCATGTCAATTATCTCTGCGCGAAGATCATTACTCTTTGCAGCCAACTCGGAAACGTCGAGTTTTCGTATTTCGACTACTTTCATTAGTTTGCCTCCTTAGTAATAAACTTTGTCTTTACAGGTAATTTGTGTCCAGCTAAACGCATTGCTTCTCTGGCTACTTCTTCTGTAACTCCACCCATTTCAAAAAGTACTGTTCCTGCTTGTACTTTAGCTACAAAAAATTCTGGGTTTCCTTTTCCGCTACCCATCTTTACGTCCTGTGGCTTACGCGTAACAGGTGTATGAGGGAAAATACGGATCCAAATTTGGCCACCACGTTTTACGTGACGTGTCATTGCTTGACGAGATGCTTCGATCTGTCGGCTAGTGATACGTTCGTTTTCTTGTGACTGAAGACCAAATTCTCCAAAAGCTATAGTGTTACAACTTGTTGCAACGCCTCTGTTCTTACCTTTTCGTACCTTACGGAACTTTGTTCGGTTAGGGACTAACATTTAAAGTACCTCCCCTTTGTAGATCCAAACTTTTACGCCGATAACACCAGCGATAGTTTGAGCTCGTACACTAGCAAAGTCGATATCTGCACGGATTGTATGTAGTGGAACACTACCTTCAACAGTTTTTTCACGTCGTGACATTTCTGCACCGTTTAGTCGACCTGATACTTCGATACGAATTCCTTTAGCACCTGCACGCATTGTTGCGCCTGCAGCTGATTTTGTAGCTCGTCTGAATGCAATACGTCGTTCTAGTTGGTGTGCGATGTTTTCGGCTACTAGTTTAGCGTGCATTTCTGGCTTTTTGATTTCTTCGATATTTACACGAACAGGCATTTGATAGATGTTTTCTATAGCTGCTTTAAGTTCTTGTGCACCAGAACCACCACGTCCAATAACTACACCAGCTTTTGCTGTTTGTATTGTTACGCTTGCAAGGTTAGGTGATCGTTCGATATCAACTTTATTGATTGCTGCACGTGAACCAAGCTTTTTAGCTATCATTCTACGCACTGTAAGATCTTGAGTTAAAAACTTAGCGTAATCTTTTTTGCTAGCAAACCAACGACTTCGCCAATCTTTGTTGACCTGAAGGCGCATGCTAATTGGGTTAACTTTTTGGCCCATTATTTTGCCTCCTTCTTAGATTCGACAGCTTCTGCTTTTACAGGTTTCTTTCGAACTTCACCGTCTACTGTTACAAAAATATGGGATAGTTTACGTTGGAATGGAAGTGCTCGTCCTTGAGCTGCTGGGCGGTAACGCTTGATACGTGGACCACATGTAACGCTGATGTTTGTAATAACAAGTGAATCAGGTCGCAAGTTGTTGTTGTGTTCGGCGTTAGCTTTTGCACTAGCAATAACTTTAATTACTGGCAATGCTGCTCGTCTTGGAGTGTGTGACAAAATAGTCAACGCTTCAGCAACTGTACGTCCTCGTACTAGTGCTGCTACAACACGAACTTTACGTGGGCTCATATGTACACCTTTAGCGGTTGCATTAACAGACATACTATTTGCCTCCCTTTGCCATCTTACCACCGTGTCGACGGAACTTGCGAGTTGGGCTAAATTCACCCAACTTATGTCCTACCATGTTTTCTGTAACAAAAACTGGTACGTGGACTTTTCCGTTGTGCACAGCTATGGTACGACCTACAAATTCCGGTGGAATAGTACAGGCGCGTGCCCATGTTTTAATAATAGTTCGGGTATCGCTGCCAAGAATCTCAACCTTACGGGCGAGCTTTGGGTCGATAAATGGTCCTTTTTTAAGTGAACGACTCATATGCTACCTTTCTTATTTTCTCTTGGCCGCGTGACGGCTCTTTACTAAAAATTTACTTGTTGTCTTGCGCGTTCGTGTCTTGAATCCTAATGTCTTTTGACCCCATGGAGTGACCGGAGCCCTTGCCATACGGTGACGTCCACCATCACCACCACCGTGCGGGTGATCAACGGCGTTCATTACTACACCACGTACAGTTGGTCGAATACCCTTACGGCGCATACGTCCAGCTTTACCGTACTTGATGTTTTGGTGTTGGTCGTTACCAACGCCACCAATATGAGCCATACATTCTGTGTGGATCATACGGATTTCGCCGCTTGGCATACGCACTTGTGCGTAAATACCGTCTTTAGCGATAAGTTGAGCGCTTGCTCCTGCACTACGAACTAGTTTTGCACCTTTTCCGGGTTCTAGTTCGATAGCGTAAATGCTAGCACCTGTAGGGATGTTCTTAAGAGATAGTCTGTTTCCTACTTCAACTGGTGCTTCGTCGCCACTAAGAATCTTTTGACCGATTTCGGCGTTAGCTGGAGCTAGGTTGTAATGATATACACCCTTTGAGTCTAAGATTCTGATAATACGTGCAGAACGGTTTGGGTCGTATTCGATATGTTCGATTGTGCCTTCTGTACCTTTTGCAAGGTCAAAGTTAACGTGTCGGTAAAATCGTCGTACGCCACCACCTTTGTGTCGTGTTGTAATACGGCCTTGGTTGTTACGTCCAGCTGTGATGTTTTTCTTAGATATAAGGCTTTTTACAGGCTTTTTAGTTGTAATAGCACTCATATCTTGACTTGTCATACCACGGCGCGCTGGTGTGGTAGGCTTCATTAATTTAATTGCCATATACTACTCCTTTGCACCTTTCTTGGTTTCTTTAACAACCTTAGCTGGTTTAACAGCTTTAGCTGTTTTTTCTGCTTTTGGCGCTTCTTGTTCATCAGCAGTAAATACTGGAATAGATTGACCTTCTGCAAGACGTACGTAAGCTTTTTTCATGTCACTTCGTGAACCATCTTCAAATTTACCAGCTCGGTAAAAACGAACTGCTTTACCTTTTTGAACAACGATATTTACTGAAAATACGTCTACATTAAACTGTTCTTTAACAGCTGCTGCTATTTGGTGCTTGTTTGAGTTTGTAGGAACTACAAAAACGTAAACACCTTTTTGTGAAGTTGCGTAAGCTTTTTCACTAACTCGGGGTCGAACAAGTATAAGATTATTCATTATTTGTCTCCCTTAGTAGTTTCGGCCTTTTCGGCAACTTTAGTAGTTTTTAAACGATCATGCAATATTGCTAGTGCTTTGTTTGTAACAATAATAATGTCTGCGTTAAGTGTGTTAAATACTGACAAGTAAGCAGCGTTATTAATAGAAACGTTTTGCAAGTTTGCAAATGCTCTTAAAATTTCTGGTGTTTTAGCATCTACAGCAATTATGATTTTACCTGTTGCTTTTAGTGTAGATAGCAATTTAACAGCTTCGCTAGTCTTGTTGTTGTTTAATACGATGTCTTCGATAACAACAATCTTACCTTCGGCTGCTTTTAGTGACAAAGCCTGTCTTAAAGCTGTGCGCTTTGCTGCTGCGTGTAATTTGATTGTGTAGTTTTCGTGTCCTGTTGGTCCAAAAACAATACCACCGCCACGCCAAATTGGAACACGGCTAGAACCAAAACGTGCTCGTCCTGTTCCCTTTTGCTTCCAAGGTTTTTTACCACCACCGCTTACAAGACCACGTGTCTTTGTTACAGCGATATTTGGGCGTTGGTTTGCGTCATGAGCTAAGTAAGCTTGCTTAAGTAATTCATGGTTTGTAGGAATAAGTTCAAATATTGACTTATCAAGTTTTGCTGCTGTAGTGGCTTTGCTGCCTTTACTAGTAAATGTAGGAGCGTTCATTATTTGACTCCTTTCACGATAACAATACCTTTGCGTGGACCAGGAACTGCTCCTGTTACACCAATAATGTTGTGTTCTGTGTCAACTAAAGCAATCTGAAGGTTACGTACAGTTACTTGGACATCACCTAGATGACCAGCCATGCGCTTACCTTTAAAGATTTTTTGAGGGTACATAGAACCAATAGAACCAACACGTCGGTAGCTTCTGCCACCGTGTGTTTTACGGCCGCGGTGAAAACCATGGCGCTTAATACCACCAGCAAAACCTTTACCTTTGCTTGTGCCAGTAACGTTAACAACGTCACCAATTGAAAAGACCTCTGCTGTAAGTTCTGATCCTACTGCGAGGTCTGCTTCTAGTTCGTCTACACGGAATTCGCGTACAATCTTTGGCATGCGTCCGGCGTTCTTAAAATGTCCTGCTTGCGGCTTAGCCACGTTCTTGTCTACTTCTGCACCAAGTTGAACAGCTGTATAGCCGTCAGTTTCTTGAGTCTTAAGTTGTGTAACAACAACTGGACTAGCGGAAAGCAAAGTAACAGCCTGCATAGTACCATCATCGCTGATAGTGCTTGTCATGCCAACCTTTCGAGTAATAAATGCTTTCATAGTATCCTTCCGTTTTACGGAGTTATTGCAGTGGTTCACAATGATTATGAACATGCATTAATATTATTTTTTGTACCGTCGTACAAATTAGTTATCGCGACATCAATTACTTTGCATAAAAATGCTTGGTAACTAGCAGTATTCATTTGATTGAACTTACTAATTTACCAAGTAACGATATTCCCTAAAGTGTACCAGAGTTGTTCTAAAGTGTCAATATGTAGACTTTTCTACACCTAAATTCCTTCTGTGTTGGTATTTTGGTATGGCCCTAATCTGCAACCAATTTCTAAATTATCTTTAAGATTAGTGACATACGAATAACTACATGCACTAGTACTTAGGACTATTCGTCCTACTTCATAAGCTAATACTGCGGGGCATCCGCTGCATCTTAGGTCTTCAAATGTAGAAAATTCTGTATTTATGCAGTCCAAGACTACATTTTAATTTCGGCGTCACAACCAGCAGGTAATGATAGGTTCATTAGGCTGTCGATTGTTTTAGGAGTTGGTTCAAATACATCGATAAGACGTTTGTGTACGCGCATTTCGAACTGTTCTCGGCCTTTTTTAAACACGTGTGGACTTTTTACTACAGTAAAAGTACTGCGTCTTGTAGGTAGTGGAATTGGTCCAGCAATAGTAGCACCTGTTCGAAGAGCTGTTTCTACGATTTGTTTTGCTGATTGGTCAATTACTTTGTGGTCGTAGGCTTTAAGGCGAATACGAATACGTTGTTTTTGTGCTGGTGCTGCTGCTGGTGTAGCTGCTACTTTTTTGGCTTCTGCCATAGTTTTCAAATCCTTTCATGATTTGAATAGTTGATAGTTGATAGTTGTTAGTTGTTAGTAGCTACTAAAAACTAGAACTGATAACTATAAACTATTGCTTGCGATGTAACATCTACGGTAAGCAATTAGTGCTATACCTAAGACTTTTAGTCATCTGCGATTAATTTATAGGTTAATAATACAATATTTTAACAATATTGAAAAGCCGCTTATTTATTTTAATAAAAAAACCCTAGATTTCTCTAGGGTTTTTAAAAAGGAACGGGTTGTTATTTAGTAATCTCGAGTTGTTTATTTGAAGTCTTATAAGCTTTATGTCCATGAAATAGCAACATTATCTGGCGATAAGAACCAAGTACCGCAAACAGTAAAAAAAATCCTGCATCTTTAGCATAGTATTTAAGTACTTCTAATTTAAAGATATTATTTTGTATAAATTCTAAGCGACTAATCTTTATTTCATACTTAGTATGCAAAGCTCCGTATAATTTAAAAAGATCTGCTGCTACAATTGCAAAAAAAGATATTACTATACCAATCATAATTATAAAAAGTAGATATTTGGCACCCTTTAAAGGTGTATGCCTAGCTCCTATTAGATAAAGATAAGTTGCAAGATAAGCTAACGCAAAACTAGTTAAAGAAGCCATAAAACCCATATTCCACAACAAAAGTACAAATATTACTGCAATTGGTATTGCTAAGCTTGCAAATAAAAGACCTTTAGCGACATTTTCATTCTGTACGGGTGCTTTTTGTTCCATTTACATAATCCTCTTAATGAGTAAAGTCTACTCTCCGGGTTGCTATTAAGCAACAAAATAAAAAGAGCCTGATTGCACAGACTCTTTTTATTAGCAATGTACTAGATTATTTAGTAATCTTTGTAACAACACCAGCACCAACAGTGCGTCCACCTTCGCGGATAGCAAAGCGCAAGCCTTGATCCATAGCGATAGGGGCAAGTAGTTTAACCTTGAAAGTGATTGTATCACCAGGCATAACCATTTCTTTGTCTGCAGGAAGTTCTACTTCGCCAGTTACGTCCGTTGTACGGAAGTAAAATTGTGGCTTGTATCCCTTAAAGAATGGAGTGTGACGTCCACCTTCTTCTTTGCTAAGAATATAAACTTCAGCATCAAATTCTGTGTGAGGTGTAATTGTACCAGCCTTACAAAGTACTTGTCCGCGTTCGATATCGTCGCGTTCAATTCCTCGTAATAGGATACCTACGTTGTCACCAGCTTGACCTTGGTCAAGGTTCTTTTTGAACATTTCGACACCTGTAACAACAACTTTACGTGTGTCACGGATACCGACGATTTCTACTTCTTCTCCGACCTTAACAACACCTTGTTCTACACGTCCAGTAGCAACGGTACCACGACCTTTGATACTAAATACGTCTTCGATAGGCATTAGGAATGGCTTGTCTAGTTCGCGCTTTGGTTCAGGGATAAAGCTGTCCATAGCTGCTACTAGTTCCATGATTGAATCTTCGTAAGCTGCGTCGCCTTCTAGGGCTTTAAGAGCAGAACCTTTGATGATAGGAGCATCTTCGTCGTAGCCGTTTTTAGCTAGTAGTTCACGAATGTCCATTTCTACTAGTTCTACAAGTTCAGCGTCAGCCATGTCCATTTTGTTCAAGAAAACAAGAATAGATGGTACACCAACTTGGCGAGCCAAAAGAACGTGTTCACGTGTTTGAGGCATAGGACCGTCTGCTGCAGAAACAACAAGAATAGCGCCGTCAATTTGAGCAGCACCTGTAATCATGTTTTTAATGTAGTCAGCGTGACCTGGCATGTCAACGTGAGCGTAATGTCGCTTTTCTGATTCGTATTCTTGGTGAGAAGTAGCAATGGTAATACCACGTGCTTTTTCTTCTGGTGCGTTGTCGATTTGAGCATAGTTTACTGCTTTGTTAACATCGCTAGGAAGTTTTTTTGCAAGCACAGTAGTAATAGCTGCTGTTAGTGTTGTTTTTCCGTGGTCAACGTGACCCATTGTACCTACGTTAACATGGGGTTTGTCGCGCTTAAAATCTGCCATTTGAGATTTGTCTCCTACCTTTTATAAGGGTTTAATGAATTTGTTATATGTTTCGCGATCCATAATTACCAGAACACTAGTAATAGCCCTCACGCGAGTTACTATGTAATTATAAGGCAATTAACTAAATGTGACAAGAGTCGGATATCCGCAAAGTCTTGTTATTTGCCGGATTTGGCTATAACTGCTTCTGCGACGTTACTTGGAACATCTTCGTAGCCGTTAATTTCCATAGTTGACGATGCACGACCTTGTGTCATGCTGCGGATGTCGGTTGTATAACCAAACATTTCGCTCAATGGTACAAAAGCTGTAACAACTTTAACGCCGTAACGATCTTCTGTTCCTTCTACTCGACCACGTCGTGAGCTTAAGTCACCAATAATATCACCCATAAAGTCTTCTGGAGTGGTTACTTCAACTTTCATGACTGGTTCTAGCAACACTGGGTTTGCTTTTTTAACACCTTCTTGAAGAGCCATTGATCCGGCGATTTTAAATGCCATTTCGTTGGAGTCAACATCGTGGTAACTACCAAAATATAGTTCAGCTTTAATACCAACAACTGGGAATCCAGCCAAAACACCGTTAGCCATAGCTTCTTTGATACCTTCTTGAACAGGCTTGATATATTCAGTAGGAATTACGCCACCCTTAATAGAGTTAACGAATTCAAAACCTTCGCCAGATTCGGTAGGAGATAAACGAATCCATACGTCACCGTATTGTCCACGTCCACCAGATTGACGAATAAACTTACCTTGAACTTCAACGTCAGATTTTTTGATGCTTTCGCGGTATGCAACTTGAGGTGCACCGACATTAGCTTCGACTGTAAATTCACGCTTCATTCTGTCTACAAGGATTTCTAGGTGAAGTTCACCCATACCAGAAATAATAGTTTGACCTGTTTCGTGATCAACACGAATACGGAAAGTAGGATCTTCTTCTGCTAGACGCTGAAGAGCGATACCCATTTTTTCTTGGTCAGCTTTAGTTTTTGGTTCGATAGCAATACTAACTGGTGGTTCTGGGAATGTAATGCTTTCTAGTAATACTGGATTAGCTTGGTCACACAAAGTGTTTCCGGTTGTTGTGCCTTTAAGACCAACAATAGCAGCAATATCACCAGCACCAACCATTTCTACGTCTTCACGGCTGTTAGCGTGCATACGTACAATACGTCCGACACGTTCTTTTTCGCCCTTGCTACTGTTATATACATAGCTACCTGCGCTTAAAGTACCTGAATAAACACGGAAGAAACATAGCTTACCAACAAAAGGATCGGTAGCGATTTTAAAAGCTAGACCACTAAATGGTTCAGCTTCGTCGGCAGGACGAGAAATTTCTTCACCAGTCTTAGGGTTTTTACCTTTTTGCGCAGGAATGTCTTTAGGACTTGGCAAGTATTGAGCGACTGCGTCCAAAAGCATTTGCACGCCTTTGTTTTTAAGTGCAGATCCACACAAAATTGGGTGAAGTTGCACAGCAATAACGCCCTTACGGATACAAGCAATAACTTCTGCTTCTGATAATTCTTCACCTTCTAGGTGCTTCATCATTGCATCGTCATCGGCTTCTACGATCTTGTCGATCATTTTAGCTCGGTATTCGTTAGCTTTATCTAAGTAGTCTGCAGGAATATCAACTGTGTCAAATTCTGTACCGTCATCTGTTTTGTAAACATAGGCAACCATTTTAACAAGGTCAATAATGCCCTTAAAGTCGCTTTCTGTACCAATTGGAAGCTGTATAGCTACACCATTTTTGGTTAGACGGTTTTCGATACGATCAAGGTCGATGTAAAAATCTGCACCAGTACGATCAAGTTTGTTAATAAAACAAATACGAGGCACTTGGTATTTGTCGGCTTGGCGCCAAACAGTTTCTGTCTGGGCCTCTACACCGGCAACACCGTCAAAAACAGTAACACCACCGTCAAGTACGCGTAATGAACGTTCAACTTCTACAGTAAAATCTACGTGTCCTGGTGTATCAATAATGTTAAAACGGTAATCTGATCCGTTAAACGGCCAAATTGCTGTAGTAGCAGCACTAGTGATAGTAATACCGCGTTCTTGTTCTTGTTCCATCCAGTCCATAACTGCTTCACCGTCGTGGACTTCACCGATTTTATGAGTCTTGCCTGTGTAGTACAAGATACGTTCGGTTGTTGTTGTTTTACCAGCGTCAATATGAGCAATAATACCAATATTGCGAACCTTGTCGAGCGATACTTTCTTTCCTGCTGCCATTATGATGTTCCTTGATTAATTATGTATAGCTTGCAATATACGAGCCAAGCGGTTGCGTATTTTACTTTCTGCTCTGTAAAATTCTGTAATTTTAAAAATGTACTTTGAAAAAACTATTTAGCAAAGTGTGCAAATGCACGGTTAGATTCTGCCATTTTATGCACATCTTCCTTCTTTTTGAAGGTTGTACCAGTTTGGTTGTAAGCATCAGCTAGTTCTGTAGCTATTCGGTCTGCCATTGGCATACCTTTTTTAGCACGTGCAGCAGCAACAAACCACATCATTGTAAGATGTTTTTGGCGTTGACCTTTACATTCAAAAGGAATCTGATAGTTAGCTCCACCAACACGTCGTGAACGAGTTTCCATAAATGGAGTGATGTTTTTCATAGCTTTTTCAAATACTTCAAGAGCATCTTCGCTTTTAACTTTAACAGCAGCTTTTTCCATTCCTTCGTAAACTAGACGTTCAGCAAGTTGTTTTTTTCCGTCTAACATTACGCGGTTAATAAGGCGCTGAACCATTTCGTTGTTGTATTTTCGGTCTGGTAGCTTTGGTCGAACCAAAGCTTTGGTAGTTTTACGAGGCATTATTTAGTCTCCTTTTTGGCACCGTATTTGCTACGGCCCTGCTTACGATTAGCTACACCTTGAAGGTCTAGAGATCCACGAACGATATGGTAACGAACACCAGGAAGATCGGGCACTCGGCCACCTTTGATTAATACTACGGCGTGTTCTTGTAGGTTGTGACCTTCTCCGCCGATGTATGCCCATACTTCATAGCCGTTAGTAAGGCGCACACGAGCAACCTTACGCAAAGCAGAGTTAGGCTTTTTTGGTGTCTTAGTAGTTACTTTTACGCAAACACCACGTTTAAATGGAGCATTACGTTCGTATGACTTAGTTTTTAGGTTGTTTACTACGCGTTGCAATGCAGGAGACTTGCTCTTGACCTTTGCAGTCTTACGCGGCTTACGTACTAACTGATTTATTGTAGGCATGAAATTCCAATTCTAATAGATTTATTATGAGTGGTAGGTGATGTGTAAGACGACAGCACTCGTTTCTTACGCATCTTGAACCTTAGTTGATACAAGTATAACAGTTTTATCCTTAAGCTGCAACTATATCTTCTTGTCGGGCATGTGATGCTGCTTCTTCTGCATCTAATGTATCTTGTCCGCCCGTACCCACTGGGATACGTCGACCCAAGATAACGTTTTCTTTTAGACCATATAAATGATCAACCTTACCACTAGTAGCAGCAGCAATAAGTACACGAGTAGTGTCCTGGAAGCTGGCAGCACTTAGGAATGATTCGGTAGACAAGCTAGACTTAGTAATACCAAGTAATAGTTGTTCGTGTTGAATAAGTGACTTCTTAGCTTTTGCTAATTCTTCGTTAGCAATAAGAACTGATTGTCTACTTACAACGTCACCTGTTACGTATTCGCTATCACCTGCGTCTTCGATCATTACACGACTAAACATTTGGTGAACGATGATTTCAAGGTGTTTGTCGGCAATGTTTTGACCTTGCGCAGCAAAGATTCTTAGAATTTCGTTCATGATGTAGCGTTGTGTTGCTTCTACACCTGCAAGTCGCATAAGTTCGTGTAGGTTAATAGAGCCGTTACTTAATCGTTGTCCGCTAGTGATTTCGTCACCATCTTTAACGGTAAGTTGCTTGTGACCTGGAATTTCGTATCTTAATACACTCTGTTTTGCAGGAGTAATAATTACGCTAGTACCAGTAATTTCTGCTTTTCCTGCCATTGGTGTAACAAGATGCTTGTGACCTTCGCCAGCTTCGGCAATAACATCACCAATCGCAACATCGCTACCACTTTTAATTTTGGCAGTTCGTCCACTTAGTGGTAGTTCTAGTTTTTCTTTATCTTTAGCAGTAACTTGTACTACGTAATGATCGCCTTCTTCCCATACATTAGCTGTTCCGCTAATATCTGCAAGAAACGCTTGACCCTTAGGTGTACGTACTTCAAACAATTCTTCGACACGAGGTAAGCCAGACGTAATGTCGTCTCCGGCTACACCACCACTGTGGAAAGTCTTTAGTGTAAGCTGAGTACCCGGTTCACCAATAGACTGAGCCGCAATAACACCAACTGGGTGGTAGCTACTTACTAGCTGACCTGTCGCTGGATCTAAACCGTAACTCTTACGAGGAATACCACGAATAGACTGAACACTTAGTACACTCATAATACGGATATTGTCGATAGTTTCGTCATCGTCTAAAGCTTTTGCAAGTTCTGGAGTAATTAGATCACCAACCTTACCAAAACCTTTAATTGCTACAGCAAGGAAACGTCCTTGCAAACGACCTGCGTATGGTACACCGATTTCTTCTGCATCTGAACGACGCATTTCGAATCCTGGGTCAATCACGTCTTCGTTAGTAGTAAATACGTCTTGAGCAACGTCTACTAAACGACGAGTTAGGTAACCAGAGTCAGCTGTTTTAAGAGCTGTATCGATCATACCCTTACGTGCACCACGTGTTGCAGTAAAGTATTCAAGTGGTGTAAGACCTTTTTTATAGTTACTTCTAATAGGAAGTTCGATTGCACGTCCTGTAGCGTCGGTTGTAACACCAAGCATACCAACGGCAGTCTTAACTTGACCGATGTTACCACGAGCACCAGAGATAACAGCGATAGACATAGAACTGTCTTCGGTAACAAACTGATCAGCAAGTGTTTTTTGAACTAAACCGTCAGTACTCATCCAGTTTTCGACTGTTAAACGGTAACGTTCTTCGTTAGTAATGAATCCTTGGTCAAACTGGTCGCTAATTTCGGCTGATTTATCTTCGGCGTTAGCCATGATGTCGTCTAAGCCTACGATTTCGCTAAAGTCGTCCATACCCATAGATAATCCAGAACGAGTTGCGTACTTAAATCCAATGTCTTTAAGGTCGTCAGCTATTTCTGCTGTTTTATCTTGGCCGTAAGTTTGGTAAACAAGTGCCATAACTGATTGAAGTTTCTTTTTGCTCATTGGTTCGTTTTGGTAAGGAAAATCTGCAGGTAAGATTTCGTTAAAGATTACACGACCCAATGTTGTAAGTCGGTTTTCTCCTCGGTAAAAAATACGTATAGGACTTTGCATACTAAGAATATCTGCATCACGAGCCATAACAGCTTCGTCGATACCACTGTAAACGCGTAGTTTTTGGTCACTATAACCTGGTCGGTCATATGTAAGATAAAAACAACCTAAAACAATATCTTGTTCGATGTGCAATATTGGTGATCCGTCAGCAGGCTTAAGCAAGTTTTTGTTGCTAGCCATGATGTCACGAGCTTCTGCCTGTGATGCTGCTGATAGCGGTAAGTGAACTGCCATTTGGTCACCGTCAAAGTCGGCGTTAAAACCTTTACATACCAATGGGTGAAGCTGAATAGCTTTACCTTCGATAAGTACTGGCATAAATGCCTGAATACTAAGTCTGTGAAGAGAAGGAGCACGGTTAAGAAGAACGTACTTGCCCTTAATTACTTCGTCTACTGCGTCCCATACAGCAGTTTCGTTAAGTTCGATCATGCGAGTAGCAGAACGTATGTTGTGTGAAAATTCGCGTTCGATAAGCCATCCAATAACAAAAGGTTTAAACAACTCTAGTGCCATCATTTTTGGTAATCCACATTGGCTAATCTTAAGTTCAGGTCCTGCAACGATTACAGAACGACCAGAATAGTCTACGCGCTTACCCAATAGGTTTTGACGGAAACGACCTTGTTTACCTTTGAGCATGTCAGAAAGGCTCTTAAGACGTCGACGTTGACCTGTTGCGGCAACTGCACGACCTGATCTTGCACTGTTGTTGTCTATTAAGGCATCAACAGCTTCCTGAAGCATACGTTGTTCGTTACGACGAATAACTTCTGGTGCGTTAAGCTCGATAAGCTTTTTAAGACGGTTGTTACGGTTAATAACGCGCCTATATAGGTCGTTAAGATCGCTTGTAGCAAAACGTCCACCAGTTAGCTGAACCATTGGTCGAAGATCTGGAGGAATCACAGGAAGTACGCTAACACACATACTGTTAGGCTTGATGCCTGCTCGTTGCATACCTTCTAGTAATCTAAGTCGCTTCATAAGCTTCTTTTTGCGTTGTCCCTTAGCATCTTCTGTTTCGGCACGCAAAGTTTCGATAAGATCATCAAGATCTACGTTGTCCAAAAGACTCTTAAGAGCTGCTCCACCCATTCCTACCTTAACTAACGCACGAAGCTCTGGAGGCATTGCTCTAAAATCTGTTTCGTTAATTAAAGCTTGTGGTTCAAGGCTGTCAAGTTGTGCCTTAAGTACTTCGTAATCTTTTGCTAGTTCGTCTAGTTCTTTAGTTTGCATTGCTGCAAGTTCTTTAACGTTAGCGCCATCTGCCTTAGCTTCTGTTTCAAAGCGAATCTTAACAGCTTCGTTTCCTGCGTTAAATTCTGCTTCTTTGTCGGCACGCATTTTAACAACTGCATCAGTGCTAACTGTAATAACTACGTAACTTGCAAAGTATGCGATTCGTTCAAGGTTTTTTACAGTCATTCCTAGCAATAGGCCAATCGCACTTGGTGTACCACGTAGGAACCAAATGTGTGCAACAGGAGTTGCAAGAGTAATGTGACCCATGCGTTCGCGGCGGACGATACTTTTAGTGACTAATTCACCATTTTTATCTACAGCTGCTTCACGGCTTCGTACACCTTTGTACTTAGCGTCATGTGGGTTAATGTCTTTTACTGGTCCAAAAATTCGCTCACAAAACAAACCGTCTCGTTCAGGTTTTTGAGTTCGGTAGTTAATAGTTTCTGGCTTTGTAATTTCTCCGTGGCTCCAGTCAAGAATATCTTGTGGGCTGGCAACTGTTAAACGAACAGCATCAAAGTCTGAAATATTCATTCCTGTATCGTATTTTCTCATTACGCGGCCTCCTTATCTTCGGCGTCTGTGGCATAGTCGTGTTCTTCGTGCATATCGTCAAATTCATTGACTTCTGCAGTAACTGACACTGCTTCATTGTTTTCGTCTATTGATATAACTTCAAAGTCACTTAGTTCTGCAGCAGCTTCACTAACTTCGATGTCAGTAATTTTTTCCACTGGCATTTCTATTATTGCTGGGTGCATAGCTTCGTCTTTAATGTTACTTGCAAGCACTTCTTCTGCGTCTAATACTACGCCGCGGCTGTTTTCCATTAAATCTACTTTAAGTCCAAGACCTTGTAGTTCTTTAACAAGAACGTTAAAGCTTTCTGGTACCTTAGGTCCAACAATGTCAGTACCCTTAATAATTGCTTCATACGCTTTGCTACGTCCGTAAACATCGTCTGACTTAATAGTAAGCATTTCTTGTAGCATATTGCTTGCGCCGTAGGCTTCAAGTGCCCATACTTCCATTTCTCCGAATCTTTGTCCACCGTTTTGAGCTTTACCACCAAGAGGCTGCTGAGTGACCATAGTGTATGGTCCAGTGCTTCGTGCGTGGATTTTGTCGGTAATCATGTGGTTTAGCTTAATCATGTACATACAACCAACTGTTGTACGTTCTTTAAATGCGTCACCTGTACGTCCGTCAAATAGCTGCTGTTTACCGTCTTCTGGCAATCCGGCTTCTTTAAGAAGTTCACGGATCTTAGGAATAGGCACGCCGTTAAAGCTTGGGCTTGCAACATGAATTCCAAGTGCTTTAGCTGCCATACCAAGGTGAGTTTCGAACAATTGTCCGACGTTCATACGACTTGGTACACCTAGCGGGTTAAGTACGATGTCAACTGGTTGACCATCGGCTGTAAATGGCATATCTTCTTGTGGAAGAATTCGTGCAATAACACCCTTGTTACCGTGACGACCACCCAATTTATCACCAACGGCGATTTTGCGCATTTGTGCAACAAAAACTTGTATTTGCATTAGTACACCAGCTTTAAGCTCGTGACCGTTTGCACGGCTAAATACTTTTACGCCAACAACTTTACCGTGTTTACCGTTGCTCATTCTTTGTGATGTATCACGAACTTCTTTAGCTTTTTCACCAAAGATTGCACGCAATAGTCGTTCTTCGCTAGAAAGTTCTTGTTCTCCCTTTGGAGTAATCTTACCTACCAGAATGTCACCAGGGTGAACTTCGGCACCGATTCGTACAATGCCATCTTCGTCTAAGTGTCGAAGTGCTTCTTCTGATACGTTAGGAATATCGCTAGTGACAATTTCAGGCCCTAGCTTTGTTTCGCGTACTTCTGTCATGTAATCAACAATATGAACACTTGTAAGTGTGTCGTCTTCGACTAGACGTCGACTAATAACAATCGCATCTTCAAAGTTGTAGCCATTCCATGGCATGAATGCAACAAGTAAGTTCTTACCTAATGCAAGTTCGCCGCCTTCGACTGACATACCTTCGATAAGAGTATCACCAGCTTTTAATACATCGCCTGTTTCTACAACTACTTTTTGGTTAATGCTACTACCTTCGTTACTACGTACATAGTGCATTGGTTCGTAGCTAACTTTACGTGTTTTGTAGCCTACGACAACTTTATTAGCATCTGCTGACAAAACTGTTCCGTCTTCTTCGGCCATAATGACCTGTCCAGAGTTACGTGCTACTTCGCCTTCTAGGCCAGTTCCCACAACGGGAGCTTCTGGCTTAATAAGAGGTACAGCTTGACGTTGCTGGTTACTACCCATAAGACTTCGGTAAACGTAGTTCTTTTCGATAAACGGAATAAGACCAGCACTAGAACCAATAATTTGGCGTTCTGCTGCATCCATAAAGTTAACTTCGCTTGAATCTACTTCACCAGCAATAAGATGTTTACGAACACTTACACGTTGGTTAACAAAGTGACCTTCGTCGTTAATAGATTCGCTACTGCTAGCAATAACAGCTGATTCTTCGTCGGCTGCGTCTAAATATACAACTTCGTCTGTAACTGTTGCTTCTACTGGCCATGTAACACGACCCTTAACAGCTTCTAGTTTTTTAGCATCTGCTGCAGATATAGTTTGGTCTGCTTTAACAATAACTTTGCCGTCTGCGTCTTCTAGGTTAACAGAAGCGATGTGACCAGCAGCATCTTTTGCTGTAACTGCATTTATAACTTTTCGGTAAGGAGTTTCTAAGAATCCATAATCGTTGATACGTGCGTACATAGCCATGTTAAGCACAAGACCGATGTTAGCACCTTCAGGAGTTTCTACAGGACAAATACGTCCGTAGTGAGTAGCGTGAGCATCACGAACTTCAAAACCAGCACGTTCACGGCTAAGACCACCAGGTCCCATAGAACTTAGGCGACGTTTGTGCGCAAGTTCTGACAATGGGTTGATTTGGTCCATAAACTGTGACAACTGACTGCTTGCAAAAAATTCGCGAACTGCAGCAACAACTGGTCGAGCGTTTATAAGCTGACTTGGAGTTACTGTTTCGATGTCGCTCATGCTCATACGATCTTTAGCGTTACGTTCCATACGTAGTAGTCCGATTCGGAACTGGCGCTGAACAAGTTCACCTACCAATTTAACTCGTCGGTTAGCAAGACTGTCGATGTCGTCAGGAAGATCCTGAGTATTGTTAAGTCTGATAATTTCAGAAACAATAGCCATAAGGTCTTCTAGGCGCATAATGCGGTTTTCTGCTGTATTTGGAACGTCAAGATTAAGACGTTTGTTGATTTTATAACGACCAACGCGACTAAAGTCAAAGCGTTTGTAGTTAAAGAACATGTTTTCTACAAGACTACGAGCGTTATCTACTGTAGCTAGATCACCTGGTCGTAAGCGACGATATACTTCGATCAAAGATTCGTTTACTCCACGAGACGCGTCTTTTTCTAGGGTTGCAGTTAAATAGCTGGTTTTGCCAGTATCTACATGCTTAAGACCTTCACGCATTGCTGCTTCGCTCATTCCAAGCGCACGTAGCAATGTTGTTACTGCAAGCTTTCGCTTACGGTCGATCTTAACAAACAAAGCACCGCTAGCTGCGGTTTCAAATTCTAGCCAAGCACCACGTCCAGGAATAATTTTGGCACCATACAAATTAGAACTACCATGTGCTTCGGCCGTAAAGAACACACCTGCAGAACGAATAAGTTGGCTAACTACAACACGCTCAGCGCCGTTAATAATAAACGTACCGCGTGTTGTCATCCATGGGTAATCACCCAAATAGATTTCTTGGTCTTTGATTTCACCTGTGATTTTGTTTGTAAGTTCAATAACAGCCTTAAGAGGTGCATCGTAACTTACGTTGTTTTCGCGGGCGTCAGCTTCTGACATTTTTGGTTCTTCAAAGTGGTAATCTTTGAATCGGATACTTAGTTTTGTACCCGTATAGTCGTCTATTGGACTAATTTCTGCTAATAGTTCGCCTAGACCTTCGTCTACGAACCATTGAAATGATTTATTTTGATGATCTACCAAGTTTGGTAGGTTAATAATTTCTTTGTGCTTTGTATAAAATTGTCGCTTTTTTTCAGAAACACTCGCAGAGACTTTACTCATAAGCTACTATGTCACCTTCTTGTTTGTTTATCTGATCAGGATAAACAGTTTAGTTGTTAGTTCTTTGGCCGGAAGAACACTACTATATGATGACCCGATAAATCATAGGGGCATCAAATACACGCGTATACTACTTCTTACGTTAAACTATATATCTTAAACTGTTATTGTGTCAAGGATTAATTGATGATTTTATCGACAATTCCGTACTTAACAGCTTCTTCTGCAGTCATCCAATAATCGCGGTCTACGTCTTTTTCTACCTGAGCTAACTTTTGACCTGTATTTTTAGCTAAAATTTCGTTTAAAAGTTTGCGTACGGCAAGACTTTCTTTTAAGTCAATTTCCATATCGGTAACCTTACCACGAGTACCACTGCTTGGTTGGTGTATCATGATTTTACTATGAGGCAAAACAGAGCGTTTGCCTTTAGCACCGCTACTTAGCAAAAATGCTCCCATACTTGCTTGCAAGCCAATACCGACTGTCTGAACATCGCATTTAACATGTTGCATAGTGTCATAAATTGCCATGCCGTCATATACGCTTCCACCAGGACTGTTTATGTATAAAAATATATCTTTTTTAGGGTCTTCGCTTTGCAAAAATAATAACTGTGCAACAACCAAATTGGCAGTATGCGAATTAACGTCTTCGCCTAAAAATATAATACGTTCTTTTAATAGTCTGCTGTAAATGTCATAGGCACGTTCAATACGGCCATCTGTTTCTATTACTGTTGGAATAATTGCGCTTGTCGGATTAATCATAATATAAAGTATATACCCTTAAATTAGCACTCGTCAATATAGAGTGCCAATAATATTTTAAATTAAATCTAGGACTCGTTGCAAACCGGCAACTGCTAAGCTAGGGTGCTTATTAAGCATTGGGTTAAGTGCCAACCGTTCAATGACCGGTATATCTTTAGGCGATTGTTCTGCAATTTGCATTGCTATTGTATGCGCTTCAGGGTCTTCAAAACTAAAGCTGTAAACTGGGTCTATAGAATCCATATAAACTACTTAGTTAAAAACTTAATTGTTTTTTCGGTTAATATTCGGTTTGCAATATCACGCTGGTTTTCTGGACGGTCAAGTTCGGCCTGCATTTTTTCGTCTTTGTACTGCGCTTTAAGAGCGTTAAGTCTTAGGTCTAGTTCTTCAGTTTCTACTGTAATTTTTTCTAATTCTGCGATTTCACTTAGTACAAGACCAGCTTTTACTCTGTCGGTAGCTTCTGGCGCTAAGGTTTCTTTTATATATTCTTCTTCTGTTTTGCCTTCTGCAACCAAAAGTTCTTCGTAGGTTTGACCGCGTTGAATAGCGTTTTGACGAACTTCGCCTATTAGCATTTCTACTTGTTCGTCTATAAGTTCTTTAGGAACCGATACTTTAGTTTTAGCAACAATCGCTTTTAATACTGCAGCTTCATGATCGCGGCGTACAGCGTCTTCTTTGTCTGCTAGTAATTGTTTTTCGATATCTAATTTAAGTTGATCCATAGATGTAAATGGTCCAAGCGTACCTGCAAATGCATCGTCGATTTTTGGTCTTACAACTTCTTGTACTTTATTAACAGTCACTTTAAAGGTAACTTTTTTACCTTTCATGCTGCTAACACCGTAATCTTTAGGAAAAGTTAAAGTAAATTCTGTTTTGTCGCCTGGTTTTTTGCCAATAAGTTCTGGCTCAAATCCTGGTATAAAGGTGTTGCTTCCAATTACTAACGGGTAATCTTTGCCGTCAGCACGTTCAATAGCATCACCTTTTTGGTCAAAGCCTTCAAAATCGATCCACAACTGGTCAGTATCTACAGCAGCGCGGTCAACATCGTTTTTTACTGCTGCACGTGTGCGCAAGTTTTCTATAACATCGTTAACTTCTTTAGCTTCAATTTTTGCTGGTTTTTTAGCTACCTTAATGATTTTGTAGTCTGGTAAAACAATTTTACTAACAATAGGCACAGTTGCTTCGAATTCTAAAGTAGTAAATGGAACAAACTTTTTCATTGTTACGTCAGGAGTTTTAATAGGACGAAGTTTTTCGCTTCTTGCTGCTGCTGTATAAAGTGCAGTTAGTGCCTCGTCTAAAAATTCATTTTGTAATGCTGACTGGTCTAATGATTTTTCTATAAGTTCTATTGGTGCGTGTCCAGCTCTAAAACCAGCAACTTTTACGTTACTAGCAAGTTTTTTTAAAACTTTAGTCTTATATTTGTCTAATTCTGCCTGGTCAGCAGATATTTCTAGGTGCGCGCTTGTTGTTGTTGGGTAGCTAATTTTAAATTTCATAGACTAGTAGTGTAACAGATATGTTTGACTAAATCCAATAAAAATGTCATTAAACTCAATTTTGTTATATAAAATACAAATTTAAAAGGTTATTTAATGCGTACGTCTTTAATTACTGAAACTATCCGGGCCAACGACAATGTTTGTTCGTCGCTAGTTTTTAGATTTTTTAGCTTAAACCAACAATTGGTTTATATTAGGACAACGATATTATAAAATCACTGATTTTAAGAAGGCTTATAACGTTTTGGGACATTTGATCCTTGCTTAATAAATGGTAGACGCTGTCATGAGTACCAATAGCTTCGTTATACTTTTTACCGCCTATATACCAGTCGTTAATTTCGAACCCAACTTCTTTGCCAGATTCTGTAGACTGAATGTGATTGTCTTTAACTTCTGCGTATTTTTCGTCGTCATTAAAATCATAAACTTCCCAATGATTCGCTTCTGTTCCGCTTGGATTAAAAGACATTGCCTGTATATTTAATACGTCTGAGGTGCCTGCAACAAGCAGTTGAGCATGTCCGTTTTGAACCTTTGTTCTGCCAAACATGTCTTCACCTATTTTTGGATGAGTATGAGTATTCCATGTTAATGCTGGTACAGGTCCTACTAATTTAGCAAAATCCAATACAATAGCACCAATTACTGCCTTAGAAACACAGTTTCCTGATCCTGTTTCGGCAGCTAGTACTGGATCAGATTGTTTAATGTTGTAATTAGGAACTATCTTTTCTATTAACCCAGCGACTAATCTAAGTTTAGAGTTTACTACCAAAGATGGTTTGTACATGACTATATTATACAATATTACATAAAATACATCAACTACATAATTTAAATACGATTATATTGTTATTGCATTAGTAACAAGTGGGTGTAACATTAAAATTAATGAATATAAATCCAGAGCAGTTACCTGTTATAGGTATAGAGACCGAGATAACTTGTTTGGTTACATTGCCAGGTGATTTGGTGTTCGAAAATATTGGGTCTTGCCACGGTGCCGACAGATACAACGACCTGCCTGCAGATACTCCTTGTTCTAATGCGTTCGAAAAAGTTTTAACAAAAGATATTTTGGCTACTTCGCTAGGTAACATTGGTATAAAATCTACCGACGAGGGTATGTTGTCTAATGGCGGCAGAATGTACATTGATCCAAGCGGGCTAGAATACGCAACCCCAGAGACGCTTACAGCCGAAGAAGCTGTTCACAGAGTTTTTGACGGTGACAGAATTGCATATTTGCTAATGCGAGATTTGCAAGAACGTGGCTTGGTAGATAGCTTTCAGTTAAATAGGCGCGCCGTAGACCACAACGGCACATCTAGAGGTGTGCATACAAACCTGACGGTCGATACTTACTTTAATCCAGAAATAACAGGTTACGAGTCTTTGGTGTCACTGGCGGTTGCAAAAGGATCAATGTTTGGATCTGGAGGCTTAATTGTAAATTACGATGGTAATACGGTTTTTCACCATTCGCCTAGATTGTCTATTACAGACAGTATTACGTCTACAGGTTCTTACGGGTACAAACCTCTTATAAGAACAGGAATTAACTTAGATACAGATTGCGGAAGAATGCATTTTGTAACAGAAGACGCGCTAAGTTTTGCGTGGCCAATGCGCGCAAGTATAGTTATTAATAAAGCGCTGACCCAGCTTATAGGCGTAGAACTTGACCAAGATATACCAAAAGTTAATTATCCTGTAATTGCCGCTACGATTGTGGGTGAACATGGAATGGACTGTAGTATTGAAGTAATAAATAAAAATGGAATATTAAAACAATTTAACCCTTTAGATATACTTACATTTATAGCCGAAACAGCTTTAAACGCCGACGACGACAAAATAGAACTAGACAAAGAAACAACTCAAGTTTTAAAAGAGATAATAAGCATTGCAGATATGATGAAAATAGATAAATTTAGTGTAGCGGGACATGTAGAATCTGTTGCCCGGCTAGGAGCTATGCAAAGGCGTATGGATAAACTAAAAATAGGTATAAATTCCGAAGCACTTTGTAAATTTGATTACTATTGGGACATGATCGGGGGCGGCTTGGCTCAAATTTTAAGAGAAGACAAAAAGCAAAGTTGGCTGGGTTTTGATAAACCCTTTTCGCTACATGAACGAGACAGAAGATTACTAAGTCCGCCAAAAAACACTCGTGCAAAACTTAGATCAGATATTATACATTTACAGCGAGAAGACACCAACGTTGAATGGCACAAAATTAATATCGGTGACTATACAGACTATATTGGTACGTCACAAACGGCTTTTTCTGACAATTCTGTTGTAGGACACCTACTTGGTTATTAGTTATTTGTAATATGTAGTTTTAATATCATGGAGTATTATTATTTTATGGATGAAAACATATTATCGACTCAAAAAATAGTTATCGCCGAAGATAACGCGGCGCTTGCAGACATATACAAAACGCGCCTAGAATTACTGGGCTACAAATGCTATTTGGCATATAACGGGCAAACAGCCTTAGAAATCATAGAACAAGAAACTCCGTCATTAGTACTACTTGACCTTATGATGCCAAGAATGGCTGGAGATGAAGTATTGCGACGAATGCGCGAATCTGAATGGGGTAAAAATATCCGAGTTTATATTATTTCTAATCTTAATGAAGCCGATGCACCAGCCGGATTAAGAGATTACGGCATAGAAGGTTATGCAGTAAAAATGAATCTTAGTAATAACGACATAGATAAACTAGTAGACAATATCCTAAAACCATCCGGACAATCAGAAAGTATAGACCTAGAAACACCCGAAGTTTAAAACGTTAACTTAAATAGTTAAGATACATTGTAACTATACGACCCAATTTACCTGTACTTGCAAGATCATTAGCGTATATTTTACTTTCATAATAATCTCCAGCCATTACCAGGGTCAGACCCTGGTATTGTTTAAAGTACTATAAGTCAGGTAGCTATGGCTTAAAATTGTTAAAATTAATTTAATAATTTGCCTAAGCACAACCAGTAACATAAACTTGTAAGTATGGAATTTATTAAATTGTACGCACTAAGTTTTTCAAGTTTATTGGCAATAGATAGTATTTGGTTGGTTAAAGTAGCGCCTAAGTTTTATAAAAGTAACATCGGTCACCTTATGACAGATACCCCTAACCTGCTGGCAGCCGGACTGTTTTATGTCATATATATAGCTGGTTTGGTGGTGTTTGTAGTACAGCCTGCAGTAACAGATAAATCTTTAGCCTTTGCTGCAACACGCGGTGCGCTGTTTGGTCTGGTAGCTTATAGTACGTTTGACCTTACAGCGAACGCTGTATTTAAAAACTGGCCTGTAAAAGTTACTTTAATAGATATGCTCTGGGGCACGTTGTTAACAGCAGGCGTATGCACCCTTGCAACTTATTTGTTTATTAAGTTTTTTGCTTAGTTTAACGTTGTTGCGTATCGTCTTTAAAAGTTTTTACACCAAGTGTTTTTGTGACATTAGTTTGCAGTTGTTGAATTTCGTTCATGAATCCTCCTAAAAGATTCATAATATCTGTAGCACCTTCAGGTTTTTCAACTTTTAGTTCGTCATTAGATCCTGTAATAGCCATATCCATAGAGCCCTTACTATTGTCGCCATTATCGTTTACATCGATTGCACCTGTAATCTTAAAATCATTCGAACCTTTTTTAAGTGTAAAGCCTAGATCAAGCTTACCTTCTTGGCCTTTTTCTGTGCTGTTTATTGATATTAAGAATGGAAAATCGTCGCCGCCCTTATAATCTAGCGTAAAATCAACAGTGCCAGAGCTTTTTGTTTTATCTTTACTGTCTTGAAGGTCAAGTCGCACGTTTCGAATATAGTGCATGTCGGTATCTATCCATACATCTGCTGTAGCATTATCATAATTAAAATTATCTACAGACTTTATAAGGTCTTCAAAATTTACCATTTCTTCAAAAGATTGATCAGTTCCTGCCAGTAGCCATTCATCAAGCTTAGTTTCTTTAATTGCATCTTTTAGCGCAATAAACATATCGTGCGTTTGCTGCTTTCGCAACTGCGCAACAACACGCTGACTCGATCGACCCTTGTAATCTTCTTTACCCCTAGCTTCTTTCATAATAACCATAGCTTTTGCATCATTTGTTGTAAATAAATTTGTAGCAACAACTTCTGCAACTTTAGTTTTAACTAGTGTAAGTTCTTTTGTAAGTTCTTCTGCAGTTGGAGTAGGGCCTTTTGCGCCGTCTGTAAATGCAGAAATATACTGGTCCACCAAATTATGATCAAGAATGTACCATTTATTACTTAAACCATTAATTGTTGTTGCTATGTCTGGTCCAAAAAAATCGCTAAGGCCCTTTATTCCGTCTACTTTAATATAAACGTCTGGGGTATTGCCTGTAGCAGCCTTTATAGTGCGCGTTTCAATATTTGCCTTTACGCCAGCAATACCAATACTTTCTTTAGACTGAGATGTTAATCCAGAAACAGCACCGTCTACAGTTATATCCATTACAGACGGCGATGTTAGACCAATAGTACCTTTAATTTTAGTTGATTTAGATGATACGACGGGTGTTACTGTAAATAATTTTAAGCCTTCGGATGTATTTTTCATTGCACTATTCCACAGTTGTTGTGGTGATTGTAAATAAACGCCAAAGTAGCCGTATGCACCTCCGCCAATCAGCAATAATGGCAATAGAAACGCTGCGATGAGTATTTTTTTTGATCGTTTTTTATTTGCAATATTTTGTGATGATGATTGTGGCGTGGTTAAATTTGAATCAATAGGAATGACTTGTGCATGCAACGGGGGCGAAACTTGGGATGAATCTACATTTTGTTGAACTTGTGTTTGAATCTGAGATTGATCTTGGGGTTGTTGGTTAATTGGTTGTTGGATATTGGGGATGGGCGGTTGTACTGTATTGGTGTTTTCTGCTGGAACTACGTTATGGTCTACCTGATCATCGTTCATGATTACCCCTTATTTACTTAAGCTTATGCTTCAGTGTATCACCCAGAAGATACTTGTAACAATCTTGCCTTATAAAGGTGAAGGTTGAAGTCTTTCGTACCAAACAAAAAACAGGCCCTTGGCCTGATCTTTGTTTGGTGCGCGAGAAAGGACTTG
>JBAXHY010000005.1:0-34967 GCA_037138655.1 bacterium
GTACATGACGAATTATTAGAGCGATATCTAGAAAAACCACCATTTTTAAGAGTTTTTCAGGACGAAGCTTATAAATTAACTGACATAGAAACTAATCTAGTGTATGCTTAAAGCATAACCAGTAAAAGAGAAAATACTTAATGAATTATTCTATATGTGTGTCCGGAGCGGCATCGGGCGAAACGGTCGAGGACTCTCATCTTCTTGCATCAAGACTGGGCGCAGCAATAGCAAAAGCTGGACACGTATTAACTACTGGTGCAACAGTGGGTCTACCATTATATGCAGCTAAAGCCGCAAAAGAAGCAGGTGGTGTAAGTATTGGCTTTAGCCCTGCCGCAAGTTTACGCGAACATGTACGAAAATATAGATTACCAATAGGATTTTACGATTTTGTTAATTTTACAGGAATGCATTATGTAGGACGTGACCTTTTTTTGGTACAAAGTAGTGATGCCGTAATAACACTTGGCGGTCGCTTTGGATCATTACATGAATTTACTTCAGCATTAGAAAACCGAATGCCTTGCGGTGTATTGCTGGGAAGTGGCGGGGCTGCCGATTTCATTCCACTTTTAATGGAAAAACTTAAAGCACCAAACGAACACTTAGTGGTAATGGACCATGATCCAGAAAAATTAGTTGCTAAAATTATAGCCATGCTAGACAAAGAAATGGACGGAATCGATACAAAAGCTATAGAACAAGAGTGGTTTTTAAAACAAGATTACAATGGACACAGTGGCTAATTAACCCTTCATACGTACTTTATTGGTATAATATGATTAATGACAAATTTGCCTTTTGAATTAGAGAGTATATATAAGCCAACAGGGGATCAACCTACGGCTATTGCGGCATTAACTGCAGGGCTTAATGCAGGCACAAAAGAACAGGTTTTGCTTGGTGTTACGGGGTCAGGTAAAACTTTTACTATGGCTAACATTATTCAAAATGTTCAACGCCCTACATTAGTTATAAGTCACAATAAAACTCTTGCTGCTCAACTTTATGAAGAATTTAAAAGATTTTTTCCTAATAACGCGGTTCATTATTTTGTAAGTTACTTTGATTATTATCAGCCAGAAGCTTATATAGCCAGAAGCGATACTTATATAGAAAAAGACAGTGATATTAACGAAGAAATCGATAGACTACGTCACGCTGCAACAGACTCATTATTGTCCAGAAAAGACGTAATTATTATAGCTAGTGTTAGCTGTATATACGGCATTGGTAGTCCAAGTGATTATTCTGCTTTGTCGCAAACTATAAAAGTTGGTGAGCGTAGATTACGCGACAAATTTATTCGTCAACTTACAGATATTCAGTATCAACGAAACGATATAGATTTTCATCGTGGAACTTTTAGAGTAAGGGGTGAAGTAATTGATGTTTTTCCTGCCAGTGAAGAATTGGCGTATAGGATTGAATTTTACGGCGATGTCGTAGAACGAATCACCCAGCTAGAACCACTAACAGGCGAAGTTTTGTCTAAACCCGCTGAAGTAACTATTTATCCTAGTAGTCACTATGTAACGCCATACGATAAATTAAAGGTTGCTTTAGGAAAAATACAATTCGAACTTGACGATAGATTAAAAGAATTTAACAGCCAAAATAAATTAATAGAAGCACAAAGAATCCAACAACGCACAAGGTTTGACCTAGAAATGTTAGAGCAAACTGGTTTTGTTAAGGGTATAGAAAACTACAGTAGATATTTAACCGACCGTGAACCAGGCGAACAACCAGCAACTTTGCTTGATTATTTTCCTGATGATTACTTGATGTTAGTAGACGAAAGCCACATGACAATGCCCCAAATTAGGGGAATGTATAACGGTGACAGGGCTCGAAAAGAAGTATTGGTTGACTATGGTTTTAGGCTCCCAAGTGCGCTAGATAACCGCCCACTTACATATTCAGAATTTGAGCGTCACGTTAATCAGGTTGTTTATGTAAGTGCAACACCGGCATTGTATGAATTGTCGCGTAGTCCTGAGCCGATTCAGCAGGTTATTAGACCTACTGGTTTGTTGGACCCTCCTATCGAAGTTAGGCCAACTACGCATCAGGTTGACGACTTGATTGCCGAAATTAGAATTTGCCTAGAAAAACACCACAGAGTATTGGTCACTACTCTTACTAAACGAATGAGCGAAGACCTAACTGATTATTTGAAAGAACTAGGTATTAAAGTTGCATACCTACACAGCGACGTAGAAACGTTAGAACGAACAGATATTTTACGTGACCTTAGGCTGGGTATATATGACGTATTAATTGGTATTAACTTGCTTCGTGAAGGTCTAGATTTGCCAGAAGTTTCTTTGGTAGCAATATTAGACGCCGATAAAGAAGGGTTTTTAAGAAGCGCACCAGCTTTAATTCAGACAATAGGTAGAGCAGCGCGCCATGAAGAAGGTCGAGTAATAATGTATGGCGATCGTATTACCGGCAGTATGAAACAAGCAATCGACGAAACCAACAGGCGACGCAAAATCCAAGAAGATCATAATACTGAACATGGTATTACACCAACTGGTGTTCAAAAAATGATAGCCGAGCGAATGAACCACGAAGAATCAGCGACCGATAAAAAGAAACACATAAACTTAAAAAAGATTCCTAAAGAAGAATATAGCCATTTAGTGAAAGACCTAAAAAGACAGATGAATCTTGCAAGCGCTAATCTAGAATTCGAAAAAGCAGCCGACCTAAGAGATACTATTGCCGAAATAGAATCTAAAATGTAGTAATTTACAGTTCAGAAACTAGCGAAGATACTAATATATTTGTATAATACTATCAAATGTCAAAACTAACCAAAGAAGAAATCTTAAAATTGGCTTTCCTAGCTCGTCTTAAATTAAGCGACGACGAAGTAGAAAAATACCAAAAAGAACTTAGTAGTATCTTAGATTATGTAAAACATTTAGATAACGTAGACGTTAGTGGGCTAGAGCCTACTTATCAGGTAAGTGGGTTAGTTAACGTGTCAAGAAAAGATCAAATAATAGACTATGGCGTATCTAACGAGGAACTACTTAAGAATGTACCAGTACGCGAAGGTGTGTATATTAAAGTTCGGAGAATGATTTAAGTGGTACATTGGAAATCTATTAAACAAGAAGCAAGTGATGTTGCAAATGGTACAACAAGTGCTTTGGCGAATGTTAACAAATCTTTAAAATTAATTCAAGATAACGAAGAATTCGGCGCAATTATATCTGTAATAAAAGACAGATCTATTGAACGCGCTAAATTTATAGATGCACAAATTGCTAAAGGCCAAAAAGTTGGTAGGTTAGCTGGTGTTCCGTTTATTGCAAAAGATAATTTTTTAACATTTGGATCAGAAACTACAGCAGCCAGCAATATGTTAAAAGGTTTTAACGCACCTTACCAATCTACGGCTATAGAAAAATTAGAAGCCGAAGGAGCTATATGCGTTGCAAAAGCAAACTTGGATGCATTTGCTCATGGTGGAAGTACCGAAAATAGTGATTTTTTTGTTACTAAAAATCCACATGACAAAACAAGAGTAGCTGGTGGTAGTAGCGGTGGATCTGCAGCTGCAGTAACGCTAGGACTTGCTCCATTTGCGCTTGGAAGCGATACAGGTGGCAGTATACGCGAGCCGGCAAGTTTTTGTGGAGTAGTCGGGCTAAAACCAACCTACGGGTTAGTTAGTAGAAGCGGCGTAGTTGCTATGGCTAGCAGTACAGACGTTATTGGACCTATTACAACTAACGTTGCAGATGCAGCACTTGTACTAGACGTAATGTCAGGAAAAGACTTATTAGACAGCACTACAATAGACAATGATCCTAAAGGTTACGAACTAAACGGCGTAAAATCAAATATTAGCGGTATGCGCATTGGTGTAATCAAAGAATATATGGGCGAAGGACTAGATCCAGAAGTAAAAAAAGTCATAACCAAATCAATCGAAATTTTTAAAAAAGCTGGCGCAGTCATAGTAGACGTAAGTCTTCCTAGTTTACCTACGGCACTTGCCGTTTATTACATAGTTGTACCGGCAGAAGTTAGCAGTAATCTTAGCCGATACGACGGTCAACGTTTTGGCCATAATGACTTAAATGCAAAAACACTTGAAGAAAGTTACGTAAATTCTAGAAGTCAAGGTTTTGGATCCGAAGCTAAAAGACGAATCATGATCGGCACACATGTACTTAGCAGTGGTTATTACGACGCTTATTACAAAAAAGCACAAACCGTTAGAACAAAATTAATTAATGAATTTAATAATGCATTTAAAGGTGTAGATGCATTAATTGGTCCTGTTACACCAGAAGTAGCATTTAAAATTGGAGCGAATAGCGACGATCCATTAAAAATGTATTTAATAGATATTATGACTGTAGCAGCTAATCTTGTTGGAGTTCCAGCAATTAGTGTTCCTGCTGGTTTGGCTGGCGATATGCCGGTAGGACTTCAGATTATGGCACCGCAGCAAAAAGACCGTGATTTGCTTATTTTAGCATCTGAATTTGAAGGATTGATAAAATGATTATTAATTTATTAATTATTGCATTACTTGGAATGGCCTTTTTAATTATTATTAGCTTAGTTAATAAAAAAGTTCCAAAAAAATTAAACCACAAATATTTTGTTAAAGAATGGAGATATCTTCAGGCAATGTGCGCCAACAAAGATACTTGGCCGTTAGCTATAATTAACGCCGACAAATTGCTTGATACTGCTTTAAAAAAGCGCAGCTTTAAAGGTAAATCTATGGGCGAAAGATTAGTATCGGCACAGCGCAAAATTAGCAACAACGAAGCAGTATGGATCGCACATAAATTGCGAAACAGATTAGTTCACGAACACGATGTTAATTTAAAAGAAAAAGACGTCATGGATGCCCTTGTTGGTATACGTCAGGCTTTAAAAGATCTTGGGGCATTATAATGGTTGATGATAAATATTTAGTAGACGGCTATTATCCTACTATAGGCATAGAATGCCATGTTCAACTTAAAACTAAGACTAAGTTATTTGCAGGCATCGATAACGATGCCAGAGCAGCTGATCCAAACACATTAATTAGTCATATATGTTTAGGGCTTCCAGGAGCACTACCTGTACTAAACGAAAAAGCTGTGGACCTAGCTTCTAGAGCAGCATTTGCATTAGGAACTTCACCCCAAACTTTTAGTAAATTCGACAGAAAGCATTATTTTTATCCTGATTTACCTATGGGGTATCAAATTACTCAGTTTGATCAACCAATTATTATAGGTGGTCAGGTAAACGCAGCGGTAGAGGGTGTTCAGATGGTATTTGATATTACACGTGCGCACCTTGAATCAGATGCTGGCAAAAGTACCCACCCTGCAGGTAAAGATTATTCACTAGTAGACTTAAACCGCGCAGGCACGCCATTATTAGAAATTGTTAGCGAACCTTGTATGCATAACTCAGCAGAAGCAAAAGCTTATGCACACGAACTACATTTATTAATGAAATATGCAGATGTATCAGATGTAAATTTATTTTTTGGAAATATGAGATTTGACGTTAATGTTAGCGTGTCTAAGGATCCTAATGTAATGGGAACAAGAACAGAAACTAAAAATTTAAACAGTTTTAGAAGTGTTAATGACGCTGTTAATTACGAGATTAAACGACAAATAGAAGTACTAGAATCCGGCGAAAAAATTGTACAAGAAACACGTGGCTGGCTAGACGATTCAGGTAAAACATTCAGCCAAAGAAGTAAAGAAGATTCACATGACTATAGATATTTTCCAGATCCAGATATTCCACCAATTGTATTAACAACAGATTATATTAAAAACATCGAAAATAGCATGCCTATTTTACCAACTCAAATCCGCAATAATTTTAAATCTATAGGTTTAGAATTTTCTCAAATAGAAACAATTTTAGACGAACCTGCAATTGCTAATTTACTTATGTACATACAAGACGCGCACGGTGACAGTACTGCAAAAACAGTTGCTAATTGGTTAAGTGGACCGGTACAAAAAATGGTATCCGACAAAAATGTAAACTGGTTGCAGGTTGCTGAAGCATCATCACATTTAAGTACTTTAGCAAGTATGTTAAGCGAAAATAAATTAAGTAGCACAGCAGCAAAAGAAGTATTGCTAGACGTTATAATTCATAATAGTGATCCTCTTAAAATTGCAGAATCAAAAAACTTACTTCAAGTTTCAGACTCAGGCGAACTAGAAAAAATAGTTTCAGAAGTATTAGCTAGCAATCAAAAAGCATCACAAGATGTAGCTAACGGAGAAATGAAAGCAATAGGATTTTTAGTTGGACAGGTAATGAAATCTAGCGGTGGAAAAGCAAACCCTGGCATAGTGATGGAAATAATTAAAAAACAACTAGGAGCATAAAATGCCAAAAGTTAGAAAAGCAGTTATTGCAGCTGCAGGATTCGGAACAAGATTTTTACCTTTAACTAAAGCTATACCAAAAGAAATGTTGCCTATAATAGATAAGCCGGTTATACAGGTAGTTGTCGAAGGCGTAGTTGCAGCTGGCGTAACAGACGTAATAATAGTTACTGGTCAGGGTAAAAGAGCTATAGAAGACCACTTTGACAGAGCTATGGGGTTGGAACAAGAACTTATTAGTAAAGGTAAAGACGATCAAGCTTCAGAAATAAGACGAATTGCCGAACTTGCTAATATTGTTTATGTACGACAAAAAGGTGAACCAAAAGGTAATGCCAGACCGGTTTTAAACGCAGCTCATCTTATAGACAACGAACCATTTTTTTACTTTTTTGCTGATGATTTTTTTACAGGTGACGTGTCGTGTGCTTCTCAAATGTTAGAAGCATATAACAAAACGGGCAAAACAATTGCTGCACTAAGAGAAGTTAAATTAGAAGATTCAACTAAATATGGAATGGTTGAATTAGGCGACAAAATAGATGACAAGACATTTAGGATTAAGCAAATTATAGAAAAACCAGGACCAGAAAAAACACCTAGTAATTTTGCTGTAGTATGTGGTTACCTTTTAACGCCAGATATATTGCCACTACTAGAAAAAGAAATAGTTGCTGCCGACGGTGAAATTCGTGTGCCGGACAGTGTAAATGAACTAGCTCATAGCGACGAAGTTTACGGTTGTTTTATTGAAGGGGATTATCACGATACCGGAAGCCCAGAACTTTACCTAGAAACAATAGTTGATATAGCGTTAAAAGACCCAGAACTCGGTGACCGATTTAGGGCATATATTAAAGGCATTTTGTAGACAGTATTAAGTCTAAGGAGTACGCTTAAACTATGGATTCGTTAAAAATACTCGTCATTATACTTTCTGTAACTTTATTTGTATTACTTAGTTTATCGATTTTTGCTACGGTAATTTTTATAAAATTATTAAAAAAATTAAGTATCGCCACAGATAGCGCAAGAAACGCCGTAGAAAACGTAGAAGCAATAACCGACACACTAAAAACAGTCGCCAATGGGTCTATGGCAGCTGGAATAGTAAATTCTGTATGGGAAAAACTTCGATCTAAAAGTAAGAAGGGTAAATAATATTATGTCCAAGAATAAAAAATTTTTTATCGGTACTGCATTTGCGGCAGCTGTAGGATTAGTAGCAGGATTATTGGTAGCCCCTAAATCTGGTAAAGAAACTCGTGAAGATATTAGATTAGGTACAAAAAAAGCTGTTAAGGAAGCCGAAAAAGCATTGCATAAAGCTCATAACGACTTAACAAAACAAATAATTAAAGCAGAAAAAATTGCAAAAACTGCAAGCATTAAAGTTAAAAGTGAAGCTAAAACAGTCGTAGATTCAGCTACAAAATCCAGGGATCAAGCAGCCAGTGTGTTAGCAGCTGTTAGAAGTGGCAATAGTAACGACGAAGATTTAGATTTAGCTGTAAAGAACGCATTAAATTCTTTAAATAGTTTAAAAAAATTCTTTAAAAAATAGTCTAATCAACGGTAAAAACGCTATACTATTATAGTAATGGCGGATAAAAACAAAACAAAGCTAGAACCTAGTGATTATGTGCATTTGCACAACCATACTCACTATAGTTTGTTGGATGGTCTACAAAAAGTAGAGCCTATGTTAGACGCCGTAAAACAAATGGGCATGAATTCTATTGCAATGACAGATCACGGTACTTTATCTGGAATTATTGAATTTTATAAAGCAGCTAATTCTAAGGGTGTAAAGCCAATCATAGGTATGGAAACTTATGTTGCTTCGCGCAGTCATACAGATAAAGATGCCGGTAAAGATAAAAGCAATTACCACCTAATACTACTAGCAATGAATAACGTAGGTTATAAAAACTTAATGCGGCTTTCTACAATTGCTAACTTAGAGGGTTTTTATTATAAACCCAGAATTGACCATGATTTATTAGAAAAATATAATGAAGGTTTAATTGTTCTTAGCGCTTGTATTGGTGGCGAAGTAGGTGATGCGTTAAGACAGGGTCAATACGATAAAGCTAAAGAAATTGCTACGTGGTACAAAAGTATATTTAAAGACAGGTACTACCTAGAACTCCAAGACCACGGTCACGAAGATCATCCTGCCAAATGGGATGAACAAGTAGAAGTTAATAAAAACCTTATTAAATTATCTAAAGAACTATCTATTAAGCTTGTAGTGACATGTGATGCTCATTATTTAACGCATCAAGATCAAGAAGCTCACGAAATATTATTGTGCGTTCAAACGGGTTCATTTTTAGATGAAGACAATCGAATGTCATTAAAAAACTTTGAACTACATGTAACAGACCCAAAGGAACTTATAGAAAGATGGAGTAGTGTAGACCCATCGATAATTTCTAATACTAAAGAAATTGCAGATCGATGTGAAATTAAGTTAGATTTAGGTAAAATTTTAATACCAAAATTTCCGCTACCAAAAGGTGTAACAGAAAAACAAGTCCTAGACTTAAATGTTTACAGAGGCCTTGCATGGCGATACACAGAACAATCTGAGCTAGAGGCTCAAAAACTTACAATAAAAGAAGCACAAAATCTATTGCCAACGCATGTAGCTGATCGTGCTAAATACGAACTTGGCGTTATAGATCAAATGGGTTTTAACGGATATTTTTTGATTATTGCAGACTTTATTGGATGGGGTAAAGCTGAAGGCATAGTTTTTGGGCCTGGTAGAGGAAGTGCCGCGGGCTCTATAATTAGCTACGCACTTAAAATTACAGAACTAGATCCACTGGCATACGATTTATTGTTCGAAAGATTCCTAAATCCTGACCGTATTAGTATGCCCGATATTGACATAGACATACAGGACACAAGACGAGACGAAGTTATTCAATATTGCGTACAAAAGTATGGTTCTGACAGGGTAGCAAACATTGTAACTTTTGGTCGTATGGCGGCCAGAAATGCCGTCCGAGATGTTGCTCGTGTGCTTCGTGTGCCATATTCTGAGTCTGATAGATTAGCTAAAATGATTCCACCTCCTGTTCAGGGTAGACACATTCCTCTTAAGACATCATTAGTAGAAAATCAAGAACTAAAAATAGAAAACGAAACTAACGAACAAAGTGCCAGAGTATTTGATTTAGCAGTAAAACTAGAAGGAACGATTAGAAGCCACGGCGTACACGCAGCTGGAGTTGTTATTGCACCTAGCGATATCGTTGAATACGCACCACTAGAAATGGCTCAAAAAGGGGTTGTAGCGACCCAATATTCAATGGGCCCAATAGAAGAACTTGGTTTATTAAAAATGGATTTTTTGGGGCTGTCTAACCTTACTACTATAAAAAATGCACTAAGAATCATTAAAAGAGTCCACGATGTAGATATAGACATTAATACTATTCCTTTAAACGATAGTGATACATATGCGTTACTACAAAGAGGTGAAACTACGGGTGTTTTTCAGCTTGAATCAGCAGGCATGAAAAGGTATTTAAAAGAACTTAAGCCGAGTGTGTTTGAAGACATTATTGCCATGGTCGCACTGTATCGTCCTGGACCTATGCAATTTATTGACAGCTTTATTAACCGAAAAAATGGTGATGAAAAAATTGTATATTTGCACGAAGGTATGAAAAATTCATTAAGTAGTACTTATGGAATTTTAGTTTATCAGGAACAGTTTATGCAGATTTCTAAGGAGTGGTGTGGATTTACCGGTGGGCAAGCCGATACCCTACGTAAGGCAGTAGGTAAAAAGAACATAGACTTAATGCGTAAAGTAAAAGTCGAATTCGTCGAAGGTGCACTCAGTCACAGCGGTGCAAGCCGTAAAGTAGCCGAAAAGTTTTGGGATCAACTTGAAGAATTTGCTAACTATTGTTTTAACAAATCTCATGCAGCTTGCTATGGATTAATCGCTTACCAAACGGCATATTTAAAAGCACATTATCCAGCAGAATTTATGGCTGCACTTATGACTAGTGATTACGACGATATCGATAGATTATCTATAGAAATATCAGAATGTACAGCCATGGGATTAAAAGTCCTACCGCCAGATATAAACGAATCCTATATGGAGTTTGCAGTAGTACCAAACGAAAATAAAGTTCGTTTTGGTATGCAGGCAATAAAAAATGTTGGGGCAGGTGCAGTAGAAGATATTTTAAGAGCCAGAGCCCTGCATGGATCATTTGCAAGTTTAGAAGATTTTTTTAGTAAAGTTAATCCACGTACAGTTAATCGTAAGGCCGTAGAAAGTCTTATTAAATCCGGAGCATTTGATAGTTTTACAGAACGCGGAACATTGTTAAATAATATAGATACATTACTAAGTTTTGCAGTAAAAAAACAAAAAGAACTAGCAAGTGGTCAGACGGATTTATTTGGAAACCAAATAAAAACAGTAAAAGATTATGGGCCGCAGCTTGTTTTAACAAAAGGTGATGGTGGCTATAATTTACATGATTACTTACAGTGGGAACGTGAGCTACTAGGTCTTTACCTGCTTCAGCACCCATTAGAAAGCTTTAAAACTCTATTTGAAGAACAAACCATGCCAATAAGTGGTTTAACTCAAGACATGGACGGAAAAAGAGTAATAATTGGTGGTGCCGTAGAATCTTCTAGGGTTATTACCACTAAAAATGGTCAAGCAATGGCCTTTGTAAAACTTAGTAGTTTAGACGGCGACATTGAACTTATATTGTTCCCAAGTATATTACAACAAACTATCGATATGTGGACACCTGATGCAATAGTTATTGTAAAAGGCAAACTTAGCGCAAAAGATAAAGAAGGCAACGTAATTAATGAACTTAAAGTATTAGCAGACGAAGCCCGAATAGTAACGCTTGATCAAGCAAGCGCCTACCAAGCATTAGGTAAAAATATAAAAGTACCTAGTGTTAAAGTAACTGCTACTAAGTCTTCTAAAGACCCTAAAAAGCAGCAGTTAAATAGAATTTATGTACGTTTAGCCGATACAAGTGACAATGATAAGCTTCAAAAGCTTAAAAAAGTCGTAGACATGCAAGATAAAGGTAATGATGAAGTAGTGCTTATAATAGGCTCCGGCGATGCTAAACAAGCTATACGACTGCCACAGAGAGTAGTCGTGGCCGACGAACTTGTAACCGAATTATCTAATATTTTTGGAACAGAAAACGTAAAAAGATAAAATAATTATTTTATTATACCGCTACTTTGACTTAGCATAATTGCTACTGCTACTAACAACAGTACAGCAACATCGAATAATGGATGATGTAGTATGAATTTTTCGCCGTTAAAGACAGCTTTTTTAACTATTATTGCATGCTTAATTACCCATAAACCAACAACTATCACGACAATACCGCTTAATAGTGCTGCGCTCCAGGGTGCGTAGCCATTTGTAATTGACTGTAATCGGGTTATTCGCTTAGTTGGCTGCGAGGCAGGTATGTCATTATCGGTATTAACTGGTTGGTTTATGCGGTCACTTGGAACAGGCTTTTGCGCATCAGTGTTTTGTTGTTGTGCAACTACAGTGTCGTCTTTAGTGGGTTGTGCCGCAGGCTCTGTGGTGGTTTTAGGCGTTACTGTAACTGCTTTTGTAGTACCAGAAGTTGGTGCTGGGGCTACATAACTAGAAGGATTACCATACATTGCTACAACTATTGTTTCTTCACCTGATCCTACAAAAGATGACGAGTTAGCATAACCAAAACCAACTTCTTTAAACGCTGTATCTAACAAATTAGCTTTGTGGCTAGGGCTATTCATCCAGCCAATCACAGTATCGTTAGACGATGCAAATCCGTATGCTAAGTTTTCTCCGGCTTTTTGGTACACATATCCAGCTGCATCAACAAAAGTCCATGGTTCTTTACCGTCAGGAGTATTGTGTGACCAATAATTTCTTGCGACCATATCGTTAGCTTTGGTCTGTGCTGCTACTGATAGTTTTGAATTTAGCGTTAATGCTCCAATTCCACCGTTCTGCGAACGTTGAGAGTTGGTAGATGAAAGTAAGCCGCTTGTACTCATTTCTGTTGCGTAGGCAAGTACTCCTCTTGATCCTACAGAAACACTTACTGTTGACTTCCAATTGTATCCAAAACCTAACCCAGAAAATACTAATACAAAAATAGGGATATACGGCCAGTAAACTTTAAGATATTGATTACTATGTTTTTTTTGAATTTTTTTAGGTTTGTCGTTTTTTATGATTTTTTTAGAAGATTTTTTCATAAGTTACAACTATTTAACCATAATTAGTACAGTATTGTCGATTTAGTCATTAATTATTAGTTATCCAAAACAGTGCAATTGCGGCAGCCACAGACACATTTAGAGATTCTTTTTTACCTTTCATGGGAATTTCTACCGAACTATCGCATAAGTTTAAGATATTTTTGTCAATTCCTGTAACTTCTGGTCCTGCAACAATAGCCATTTTTTGTTTAATACTAAAATCTGTTAACATTGTTGAATTTTTTGTTTGTTCAAGTGCAACAATAGTCCAATTTTCTTTTTTTAATTTTAAAATTATATCTTCAGTATTTTGAATATATGACCAACTCTGCGATTCTTCTGCACCTAACGCAGTTTTGTGAATGTCTTTGTTTAATTTATTGGCAATGTGAGGCAATCTTGTTTCGGATTCCCTTAAAAGCGGGTAGGGTGTAATTCCGCACAAATATACATGTTCTATTCCAAGACCGTCAGATGTGCGAAGTAGTGATCCAACATTGTGTGTGCTTCGGATGTTATCAACGATAAGTATTACATTAGTCATATGTATTAGAGTATCAAAAGATGGCTTAAAACTTACGCTTATGCTTAAATAGTAGTAATAATGTCTCAAGATGCAAGGTTAGATGAAGAACAGTCAACGGCAAGACGTGCTCGTATTTTAGGGCTAAACTATGTTGATGTGACACAAATTGTCGACAAAGCAATATATAAAGACACTTTAAACAGTGAAGAATTAGAAAAACTACGTGTAGTGCCTTTAATTAACGATGCACATAATATAACTTTTGGTATTACTACAAACACTTCGCAGCAATCAATGCTTTACCTAAAACAACGTTTTTTAGATCATCAAATTAATTTTGCAATAATATCTGACACTGGTTATAGGGATTATATGAAATTGTATAACCCGCCTAAGGTTGTTGAATATACAGATATACAAATCAATTCTACAGATACGGTAAAAGCTGTAGAACAAATATCTACAACCCTAGAACAAGTTAAGGCGGACGATATGCTTGCATATTTAGTTCAACAAGCTCACAAGTTATCTGCTTCGGACATACATTTAGAAGCGCAAGAAGATCACATGAGAGTAAGGTTTCGTATTGACGGTGTTTTGCACATAATAGCTCAACTTAGCTCAGAAAAATACAGAATGCTAATATCTGCAATTGCAAGTGCTGGAAATGTTTCTACGGCCTCTACAGAAGCACAGCAGGGTCATATTGCCCAAGAGGTCGAAATGGCCGACGGTAATAAAGTGTCTGTTAATCTACGTCTAGAAACTGTCGCTACCGTTAACGGTATGGATGTAGTTATGCGATTGTTTAATATGGATCAATCAATGTACAATCTTGATCGTCTTGGATTGTCTGCGCCAGAAAGATCAACGATAGATGCAATTATTGCAAAGCCAAGTGGTTTGGTTTTGGTTGTAGGACCTACCGGTTCAGGTAAGACAACAACTTTGTATTCTATGTTAAATACATTAAATAACGACGAACGAAAAATCATCACTATCGAAGACCCAGTAGAATATCGTTTTAAAGGAATCTCTCAGTTATCCGTTACATCCCAAAATTCTACCGAAACTAGTTTTGCTGATAAATTAAAGGCAACCCTAAGACTTGACCCAGATATTGTCATGGTCGGAGAAATAAGAGACCAAGATACAGCTAAAACTGCACTTCAAGCAGCACTAACAGGGCATTTAGTCCTTTCTACTTTTCATGCTTCTAGCGCATCAGCCGCACTAACTCGACTAATAGATGTTATTGGTCAAAACCCATTGTTTGTGTCAGCTATAAGGTTAGTTATGGCACAAAGACTTGTTCGCAAATTAGATCCAGAAACAAAACAACCTTACCAGCCAGACCAAGCAGTCATAGAAACATTACGCAAAATAATAGAATCACTGCCGCCTGCTACACAAAAACCAGACTTAAATAACTTAACTTTGTACAAAGCTGTCCCAACAGACAACAATCCTTACGGATTTAAGGGTCAAATTGCACTTAGGGAACAGTTTTTAATGACTGCAGGTATACGTAAACTATTAGAATCAAATGGTTCAGCGATTTCTACTCAAAACATCGAAGAAACTGCCGTTGCTGACGGAATGTTAACTATGCTACAAAATGGCGCACTTAAAGTGATTAGTGGCGAAACTACCCTAGAAGAAGTTTTAAGAGTAGTAGGCTAAACTATAACGCTAGAAACAGCTTTTACTACACCTTCGTCAAATGGTCCAGGAATAATTTTGTCGACTGTTGGATTTTTAACTAATCCTGCCAAAGCTTCGGCGGCTGCAATTTTATGTTGATCTGTTATTTTAGAAATGCCGTGGTCTAGCGCGCCTCTAAATATTCCAGGAAAACCTAATGAATTGTTTACTTGATTAGGGTAATCAGCTCGACCGGTGGCTACTATAAAAGCACCTGCAGATTTAGCAATGTCAGGCATGATTTCTGGTTCAGGATTTGCCAATGCAAAAATAATTGGATTACTTTTCATAGATTTTACGTGATCTGGAGTCAATAAACCGGCCTTAGATACCCCAATGAATATTTGAGCTCCAGCAACGGCATCTTCTAAAGTGCCGTCTCTGCCTTTAGTGTTTAAAACTAGTAGCTTTTTCTTTTCTTCATTTAAGTCACTTCGTTTTGGTCCTATTATGCCTTTACTGTCTACCATAACAATGTCTTTAGCCCCATAAAGTGACAATAGCTTAGCAATTGCTGTTCCTGCAGCCCCAGATCCTACGATTACTACTGGACTATCTGTTAAAGACACTCCGTTTAGTAGTTTCAAAGAATTAATTAGTCCTGCTAATACAACTATTGCGGTACCATGTTGATCGTCGTGCATAACAGGAATAGAAAGCTCTGCCTTTAATCTTTCTTCTATTTCAAAACACTTTGGTGCCGCAATGTCTTCAAGATTAATTCCACCAAAACTAGGCGCAATTGCTTTAATAACGTTAACTATTTCATCTGGCGTATGTACGTTTAATACAATTGGCACGGCATCAATATCTGCAAAATGCTTAAATAGCATAGCTTTGCCTTCCATAACAGGCATAGCACCTTCAGGTCCAATGTCGCCTAGTCCAAGTACGGCAGAACCGTCCGAGATAATTGCTACTAAATTATTAACCCAAGATACTTCTTTTAATTTATCTGGGCTATCTTTTGCGTAAAGAGATACTCCACCAACTCCCGGCGAGTAGTAAAGTCGTAAACTTTCTTTATTAACTTCTCCTCGTAAGCCTGTAAAAATCTTACCCTTAGTCTGCTTATGAGCTTGCAATGCTTGTTCGTATATATCCATTATTATAGTGTAATACCAAGATGCATTGTTTGCCTATTTCCTTATGTGGTAATTTGTGTTACAATTTATTTAAATTAAATAGTAGTTTAAGGTGAGTGAAGATGCAATCTGTAATCCAAAAAATTGAAGCCAAGTATAAAAAGCACGCTGTTGTTGATGTAAAATCAGGCGACACTGTTCGTGTAGGTCAAAAAATTAAAGAAGGAAACAAAGAACGTGTACAGACTTTTGAAGGTCTAGTTATTCGTACTGATCGTCCTAACAGTCACACTAGCAGTTTTACAGTACGTAGAATCTCTAGTGGAGTAGGTGTAGAAAAAACTTATATTATGCACAGTCCACTACTTGTAAAAGTAGAAGTTATCAAGCGTAGCAAAGTTCGACGTAACTACCTAGGCTACATGCGTAACTTACGTGGCAAGTCAGCTCGTTTAACCGGCGTAGACTTTGACAAAAACGAAGTTAATAACATTCCAGAAGCACCTGCAGTAGCAGAAGTTACTACAGAAAAAGAATAGTAAACAGTGTCTACTACAGACATAGGGAACAGAGGCGAAAATATCGCCTCTGTTTTTTTGACTGATAATGGTTATAAAGTTATTGATCAAAACTGGAAAACTAGATGGTGCGAGATTGATTTAATCGCTAAAAAAAATAATATTGTATACTTTGTCGAAGTAAAATACCGTAAATCAGATGTGTTTGGTGATGGTTTTAGCTATATAACTCCTAAAAAACTACAGCAAATGCGTTTTGCTGCAGAATTTTGGATTCATAAAAATAGCTATAATGGTGAATGCAATTTGTCTGCTATATCTATAGACAATCAGGGATCCCAGATTACTTTTTTAGAAGATTTGTAAAATATTCAATAATAGCTTTTTGGTCACGGTTTTTCCATTCACTTTGCCAAGATATTATTTCTAGTCCTTGTTTGTATGAACGTTCTAGACCTGGGTTTAACCTGGGAACAAAAAAATCAATATATTGCTTTGCAAACTCTTTAGAACTGTTTGTTCTTGCCGCATAAATAGGTGTACGTGAAAAACTAAGATCATTGCCCAAGTTTTCTTTAAGCCACTCCCAGTTTTCTTTAAGCCACTCCCATGATGCATTTCTTGCATGATGATTAGAAAAACTATAAGCCAGCCAATAAGATACATCCTGGTGTCTTACAGTATCGGTTTTTATTAGTTCAAGTGCTTTATTGATTAATTCGGGTTGGCAAAAATCTGTTAAAGCTGCCGCATAATTTAGCTTTTCTTCGCTTAAATGAGCAATATTATGCATTTGCAACAGCTTATCAAATGTTTTGGCATCACCATTGCGTGCTACAGTGCTAAATACTATAGATCTCATGTCAGGTGAAATGCTAACATCTTGTTTTTTGCCAGTTGTTACGTCTTTGTAAGCTTGATCAAACAAATCATGGCACTTACTTAGTATTTGAGTATTATCTGCAGAAGCAAGAAGGCCTAAAATTATAGGTCGTTCCAGTTTGTCAAAATACGAATCATCGTTAGATTCGTCCCAGCCCAGACGGTCGTATTCTGACTTTACTAGATTAATTATGAAGGGTTTAATGATTTTTCTTAGTTCGTCGTTGCCGTGAACTAGCCTTATGCTTCCTAATAAACTCGCAATTGCAGTCCATACAACTGCATTCGTTTCGTCAGAAAAGCTGTTTAATAGTTGAATTGCGTCAACGGTGCTGGTTTTGCCGGATTTACTTGTTTCTAGGATATCTAGCAGTAATCCAAGTCTGTCTAGTGGCTCGATTGATTTGTTTTTAATATTTGGGGTAATTAGATCTAGTAATTCCTTATCATAACTAGTCCTATAAAATCCACCCCTTCCTTTATTGAACAAAACTGAATCTGTGGTGTCTAGTTTTATATCATTAGAAAAATCAGTGAGTAGTTCGGGTAATTTAGCTAAACCAGTATTTAAAGGTATTGGCCAAGTATGGTTTTTATTTAATTTAGCCTGTGAATCGCTATAAAATCGTTCTTGCGTTATTGTTAGCGTATCTTTAGATTTAGATACGTTTAGTATTGGATATCCTGGCTTAGAAGTCCAATTGTGCATAAAACTGGCCACATCTTTGCCACTAGCTTCGCTAAGTGCTGCCCAAAGATCTTTAGTGTCAGTGTTTTTATAAGCGTGCTTACTTAGATATTTGTTAATTCCTTTTTTAAAATTGTCTGCACCAATATAACTATGCAATTGGTGTATTACGCTAGCACCTTTGCTGTAACTTATAGCATCAAATATTGTGCGAATTTCGTCTGGGTGGTGAACGGGGACTTCTATGGGGTGTGTATTGTCTAGGGAATCCAGCTTCATAGCTTGTTGTTGTTCGTCTACTATAAACTGAGTCCACATTTGCCAATCAGGGAACAACTTATCTATAGCAAGATATTCTATCCAGCTAGCAAACCCTTCATTTAGCCATAAATCTTGCCACCACCTCATTGTAACTAGGTTCCCAAACCACATATGCGCAAGTTCGTGTGCTACAACCATAGCTACATACTGCTTTGTAGCAATACTTGTGTTATTTGGGTCTACAAGCATGCACTGTTCACGGAACGTAATACAACCCCAGTTTTCCATTGCACCACTAGCAAAATCTGGCAATGCAATTAAATCACTTTTAGTAAGCGGATATTCAATACCAAAATAATCTTCATAAAAATCTATACATTTAATAGCCGTATCAAGTGCAAAATCTGTAAATTCAATATTGTCGGGAGTGGTGTATGTTCTTACAGCTATTCCTCTAGAAGTTTTTGATTCTTTATATTTCATATCACCAATAACAAAGGCCAATAAGTAAGTGCTCATAATTGGAGTGGGTTCGAAAGTGGTAATTTGTTTATTTTTAAGAGTTTTTTGAGTAATAACAGGAGTATTGCTTAAAACTGTTGTATGTCTAGAAGTTATTTCTAAGTTAAATATTGCCTTTGCTTCTGGTTCGTCAATACAAGGAAAAACTTCTCTGGCATGGTGACTTTCGAACTGAGTGGCAATTAATTGTTTTTTAACTCCTTTTTCTTGGTAAAAACATGGGTATATGCCGTTCATTGCGGTAGTAATTGTTCCAGAAAATTCTAAAGTTATAGCATAATGACCAGGGTACAGGGTTTGATTAGAATGAATTCTGACTTCGTCAAAACTATTGTGCGCATTAATACGTGCAATGTCCTTAACGACGTGACCTGTTTTGTCCTTATGGGTAATAGTTACGTTATGAACGTTTAGGCCTTTTTGATGAAAAGTAATCCGTTGGCTAGGTCGTCCAACCTTTTTTCCTTCAATTAAAACTGTGCCGGTGTATGACATGCTATCTTCGTTAATATCTAAGGATAGCTTATACGCGCTAGGTTGAAATTGTTCGTATAATCTTTTTACTTTGTTCACATCTACCCCGTGTTTATCTGTTTGCTTGTGTTTTGTAACTACTATGTAGTATACTTGAAGGGACTTAATCCGACCACCATGGCCGGATATTTTTAATAAAAGAGGAGAAAAATATATGGATTTTGACTTAAAAAGCCTTGTTGCAGCTATAAAAGTTATAGCCGAAGAAAAAAACTTACCAGAAGAATCTGTACAAGAAATTGTAGAGCAAGCTTTGGCAGCAGCTTACCGCCGAGATTACGGTGACCGTGAACAAGAAGTACGTGTAAGTATTAATATGAACACAGGTGCAATCGACGCTTACATAAGTAAAGAAGTAGTTATTGTAGTTGGTGATGATAGATTCGAAATTAGCTTAGACGATGCTAAAAAATTAAAGAAAGATGCTGCTAAAGGTGACATGGTTGAAATTTATCAATCAGTCGAAAGCTTTGGACGTGTTGCTGCTCAAACAGCAAAACAAGTAGTATTACAACGCTTAAGAGAAGCAGAACGAGAAATTATGTTAGCAGAATATGAAGGAAAAATTGGAACAGTAATTAACGGTATCGTATCACGCATCGAAGCTCGCTTGGTTCGAATCGATCTTGGTAAAGCGCAAGCTATTATGCCAATGAGTGAACAGATTCAAGGCGAAAGATACTACCCAGGACAAAGACTAAAAGTTTACTTAAAAGACATCGAAAAAGGTTTTAGGGGCCCACAGATGATTGTAAGCCGTGGCACTGGAGCGTTCGTAGAATGGCTATTTAGAGCAGAAGTACCAGAAATGGAAACTGGCGCTGTATTGATTAAGAACATTGCCAGAGAAGCTGGCGTACGTACTAAAATCGCAGTTGCTAGCACAGTTAAAGGTGTTGACCCTGTAGGTACTTTTGTTGGTGGCCACGGTACACGTGTTAACGCTGTAATGAGCGAAATCGGTGACCAAGAAAAAATTGATATTGTTATTTGGGACGAAAATCCAGTTACGTATATTAGTAACGCACTTAGTCCAACTAAAGTTAATAGCGTAGTTATATCTAACGGTAAAGCAAAAGTATACGTTGCAGATGACCAACTTAGTATTGCTATAGGTAAGGGCGGCCAAAACGTACGTCTTGCTAGCAAACTTACAGGTCACGAAATTGACATTGAACCAGACAAGGGTACAGTTGTAGACGAAAGTGCCGAAGAACAAGTTACTACATTGCCAGAAAAACCAAAGCTAAAGCGTAAGAGCGACCTAGAAAACTCATTATTAGACGCTATCGAACAGCACGGCGAATAATTATAAGGATAATTAAAGCATAATTAGCACTCTATGTTGACGAGTGCTAATTTGCTGTAGTATTATTTATTTATGAACAACGACGCCGAAAGTTTTCAGGAATTTTTAAACCACCTAACCGACAATGCACTTGCAAGTTTAAAACATGCAGATGCTATTGCTAGGGCGGCTGGCAGTGCATATGTTGGAACAGAACATCTATTGATGGGCGTATTGGCCCAAGACGATTCACAGGCTGCAAAAATGCTTAAAACCGCAGGTGTTACAGTCGATAAAACTAGAATGGCTATTAATCTTAATCCAAAAACAATGACCTTAAACATGGGTGCAAAAGGATTAAGCGAAGCTGCAAAGCTTACACTAAAAATGAGCTGGGAAATTGCCCAAGAATACGCACAAGAATATTGCGGTACAGAACACATCTTGTATAGTATTCTTAGCCAAAAAAACGCTAGCGCTACCGTTTTGCTACGTAGCATGAATGTTAACGTAGATTCTTTAACTTCAGATCTTGAACGTATGTTAAACCGTCAAAGTTATGACGATGAATCAAGTTCAAATAGCACTGCAACTAAAACACGCCGAAAATCAAAAAAAAGCATAGTCGATCAATACGGAATTGACCTTACGCAGCAAGCCCGTGCAGGTAAGCTAGACCCTGTTGTTGGGCGTGAGGATCAAATAAGACGAACAATAACTATTCTTAATAGACGAACCAAAAATAACCCAGTACTAATTGGCGAACCTGGTGTTGGTAAAACAGCTATTGTCGAAGGTTTAGCTCAGCGAATAGCTAACGAAGATGTTCCTGACGCTATGTTAGACAAGCGCATAGTAACCCTTGATTTAGCAGGCATGATTGCCGGAACTAAATATCGTGGTGAATTTGAAGAACGACTTAAAAAAGTCATGCAAGAACTTGAAGAAGATAAAAAAACTATTATATTTATAGACGAAATTCATCTTTTGGTTGGTGCTGGTGCTGCCGAAGGAGCTATGGACGCAGGAAACATATTAAAACCAGCTTTAGCTCGAGGCAAAATTCAGCTTATAGGCGCAACTACTACCAACGAATACACTAAGCACATAGAAAAAGACGCAGCTTTAGAACGCAGGTTTCAACCTATTCAAGTACCAGAAACAACTTCGGTAGAAACATTGGCAATTTTGCGTGGACTTAAAAAACATTATGAAGATTTTCATGGCGTAACTATTAGCGATGAAGTGGTACAAGACACAGTAACACTTGCCGGACGATATATTCAGGACAGGTACATGCCCGACAAAGCAATCGATTTACTAGACGAAACCGCAGCACATTTACGCGTCGACAAAGGCAAAACTCCACCACAAGTGCGTACACTACAAAAAGATTTAAAAGCTGTTAGCTTAAAAATAGAAGAAGCAGTAGATGCAGAAGATTACGAAACTGCCGCAAAAGAAAAGCAAAAAGCTAGTCTTATTCAAGAAGATTTAGACGCTATGATGGTAACAACAAAAGCTGCTAAAAAAATCGTTGTTACTAGCGAAGATATTGCAGCAGTAGTGTCGCGAATTACAGGAGTACCTGTAAATAAGGTTATTCATAGCGAGGCAAAATACCTATTAAACCTAGAAAAAAATATTGCTAAACATGTAATTGGTCAAAACGAGGCCGTAACTGCAGTAGCAAAAGCAGTAAGACGAAGTAGGAGCGGAATATCAAGCGAAAAACGTCCTATTGGTTCGTTTGTATTTATGGGCCCAACAGGTGTTGGTAAAACAGAATTAGCAAGAGTTTTAGCTAAAGAATTTTTTGGTAGCAGTAACAACCTAGTAAAAATAGACATGAGTGAGTTTGGCGAAAAACATACTGCAAGCAGACTTGTTGGTGCACCTGCAGGTTATGTAGGCTATGACGAAGGTGGACAGTTAACAGACAAAATACGCAGACAACCATACAGTGTAGTACTTTTTGACGAAATCGAAAAAGCACATCCAGACGTATTTAATATGCTATTACAAGTGTTAGAAGACGGCGTATTAACAGATGCTAAAGGTCGTAAAATTGATTTTACTAATACTATAATCATTATGACAAGCAACGTAGGCGCAGAAAAACTACAAAAAGAAGCTAAATTAGGATTTGAAGCTACAGCTAAAGCAGATTTAGATAATCTTGATGCTTTGCACGAAGCGAACAAAAGCAAAGTTCACGAAGAACTTAAAAAACTAATGAAACCAGAACTTATTAATCGAATCGATAAAGTAGTCGTATTTAGAGCATTGACTAAAAAAGATGCCCAATTAATTTTAGATGTACAGTTAGACGAATTACGCAGTCGTTTAGTAAAACACGGATTAATTTTAGAAGTTAATCAAAAAGCCAAAGAATGGCTGTCATTAAAAGGTTACGATTCTAAATATGGCGTTCGACCAATGCGACGTTTAATCCAGGACGAAATAGAAGACCACATAGCTTCAGGACTTATAGACAGTACTTACAATAAGGGTGACGTAATAAACGTAAAAGTCGTTGCAAATAAATTAGCTTTCACATCAACACACGAAAAATAATCGTTAATTAAAGGTATAATAAGCATATGCCGTTTAAACGTATTTTTACATCTTTCATTACTATATTATTTGTATTTGCACCGTTTGTTGCAATGTACGAACGGCAAAATATTTATGATATGTGGAGTTTAAAAAATTACAAAGCACCAGCAAACATTAGTAAATTAGCGACTGACACCACAATGACTAGCAAGGCAACCAAAATATTTTATGTGGCACGTCCTACAGTTCAGGATAAACAAGCATTTATTAGTTTCTGCGAATCGGCAGAAAAAACAATTGTTTTGGGTTGTTATAAAAGAGGTAGCGGAATATATGTTTATAACGTAAAAGACGAAAGATTAAATGGCGTGTTAGAAGTAACGGCCGCACACGAGATGTTGCACGCCGCATATGACAGACTAAACACAGCCGAAAAAGCTAACATAAATAAATTAACAGACGCAGTATTTAAGGATTTAAAAGACGAAAGAATTAAAAAAAATATAGAATCTTACAGATCAAGAGACCCGTCTGTTGTGCCAAACGAACTGCATTCTATTTTGGCCACCGAAGTTAAGACTTTAACACCAGAACTAGAAACGTATTACAAAAAATATTTTACCGATAGGCAAAAAGTAGTAAGTTTATCTACTTTATACGAAGCAGAATTTAGTAAAAGAACTAATCAGATCGAGGCATACGATCTTCAATTAAAAAGTTTAAAGTCAGAAATCGACAATTATAATGTGGATTTAGTAAACCAAGCAGCAATAATAGATACCGAAAGTTCACGGCTTCAATCTCTTTTAAAAATAGAGAATTTTGCAGAATACAATTCAGGAATACCAGGATATAAAAAGCTTGTTAATAAATACAATAGCGACATTGCAAAATTAAAAGCTAAAATAAATGCATATAACGTTATTATTGGACAAAGAAACTTAATAGTGACCGAAGAACAAGAATTGTTTAATGCCATAGATACAAGAGTGCCTAGTGCTAAATAAAAGAGTATAATGATACTAACTTAGGAGTTAGTATAGTGGCCAAAAAATCATCAGTTAGATTTGAGTGTAGTAGTTGTGGAGCAACTTATTCTGCATGGAGCGGAAAATGTTCGACTTGCGGACTGTGGAATACAATACAAGAACAAGTAGTTTCGGCAGAATCTTTAGTAGCGTCAACAGGAAGATCATTAGAACCTCAGTCTTTAAAAGATGTTGTTAAATACGAGAACATAAAACGCATTACGACTGGTATTAAAGACTTTGACTCTGTATTGGGAGGCGGATTTGTTCCGGGAAGCGTCACATTGGTAGCTGGTGAACCAGGTATTGGCAAAAGTACAATTTTGCTACAAGTTGCTGCCGCTGTAGCTGCAAATGGATCTGTTTTATACGTTAGTGGTGAAGAATCAGCGCACCAAGTAGCGTTAAGAGCTAAAAGATTGGGCGCAGTAGCAGATAAGCTGTCTATTGCTGTAAGTTCAAGTGCTAACGATATAGCACGTACGATTTCCGAAGGTGATTATTCCTTAGTTATTGTAGATTCTATTCAAACTGTTGGCGTAGAAGAAATAAGTTCGAGTATTGGTACTATAAGTCAGATTACAAACAGCACTCAGTTATTAACGTCGGCCGCAAAAAAAGTTCATAGTGCACTTATTTTGGTTGGACACGTGACCAAAGAAGGTTCGATTGCAGGCCCTAAAGTCTTAGAACATACAGTTGATACTGTATTACAGCTAGAAGGCGACAGATACGGTGGATTTAAGCTGTTAAGATCCATAAAAAATAGATTTGGATCAACTGGCGAAACTGGAATTTTTGAAATGGTTGAATCGGGCTTACGTACAGTCGAAAATCCGTCTGCAGCGCTACTGGCAGAGCGTCAAGTGTCAGACGGCTCAGTTGTGCTGGCAACCATAGAAGGAAGCCGTGCGCTACTTGTAGAGATTCAGGCGCTAGTAAACACTACAACTTATGGCTATCCAAAACGAGCAGCAAGTGGCTTTGATATTAACAGGCTAAATTTGCTTATAGCTATGCTAGAACGTCGTACCAAGCTTAAATTGGCCGACAAAGATATATACATTAACGTAGTTGGTGGTATTAAAATATCCGAACCTGCAGCCGACTTAGCAGTTGTTATGGCGATTGCAAGTGCAAGTAAGGGTATGCAATTAAAAAAGAACGCTGTAGTATTTGGAGAACTTGGACTTTCTGGCGAAGTAAGACATGTGCCGTTTATCGAAAAACGTATATCAGAAGCTTTAAAACTAGGATTCGAAACAGCAATTGGGCCAAAAAACAGTACAATAAAAAAAGGCTTATCAAGCGTACCTAACGTGCGTGAGGCCCTTAACACATTCTTAGAAAAGGAATAATAAGTGAACGAAACATTGCAAACAGCATTATTGGCAGTAAATACAGCTGGACTATTCCTTGTATTATTAGAACTTGCAGGAAAAACTAAAAAAAATAAATCAGGTGTTATATTAGATAGCTGTGCTTTAATCGATGGTCGCGTAGAAGAAGTTATTAAAATTGGTTTTTTAGATGGTGATATTATTGTGCCGTCATTTGTATTAAGAGAACTTCAGATGCTTGCAGACGGAAGTGATACACACAAAAGAGCCAGAGCAAGACACGGCCTAGAAATAGCCGAACAATTAAAAAAGAACTACGCCGATAGATTTAAAATTAACGAAAGTATTAAATCAACAGAAAAAACAGACGAACAGTTGATTATTTTGGCAAAAAAACTAGGTTCTAAGTTATGTACAACAGATTACAATCTTAATAAAGTAGCCGGAGTTGAAGGGGTTGTAGTTTTAAACGTAAACGAACTTGCCCAGGTGCTTAGACCTACGTTTTTACCAGGTGACGAACAAGAAGTAAAAATATTGCAAAAAGGTGAAGGCAGGGGTCAAGGTGTTGGTTATCTTGAAGACGGAACGATGGTTGTTGTAGATAACGCGTTTAAATTAATAGGCAGTAAGCAAGTAGTAATAATCGAACGCAGTCTTCAGACAGTCGCTGGCAAAATGAGTTTTGCTCATTTAAAACAATCTTCTAATCAAAAACGGTAACCATTAATTAAATTACCCAAGTAACCCTAATTTATATAACTAGGGTGCTGCCTGAACCAGCGTAACTGGGTCAGAACTAGCAACTGCAGAATACAATACGCTGTCTGATATTTCGGCGGTAAATGTTTTGGTGTCGTTAAATAAAGACTTGTAGGTTACGGTAAACGAACCGGCGTTGTCGATTGTTAAAGAACCACCATCTATTGTTTGGCCATCTATTTTAAAGTTAAGGCTTCCCTTAAATTTATCGCTAGTAAAGGCAAACGTACCTTGTTCAATTTCTACCGATAGTTTGTATACACCTATTACAGACGTAGTGCTAACGGTAAATTTTTTAATACTAGGCTTTATATCTTCACATTTATGAACGTCGTCTTTGTCTTGAATAGAACCACCCCCAGAAACATACGGATCACCAGAAAAAGCTGCTGCTTCGGCATCTGTTCGTTCTTCGATAGCTAAAGTAGGGGTACAGTCTGACGCAATTTTATTAGATACTTTGTCAAATACCTGTTTTTGCCCAGCCTTAATTGTCTGTTTTTGATACCAAGAAGGGAACAAGTCAGTAGATGGACTTGGTTCTACAGATCCAAGAGCTACGTGCTTTCTGACTACGTATGCAGCCAATGTTTGTACACCTGCAGGTTTTACTCGCTCTTCTGGTTTAAGTTCGTTGTGTACGCGTCGCATCCAGTTGCCCCAAATAGGTTCTGTCATTGTTTCCATGAATGCACGTGATTCTTTTTGTCTGGTATGGTACCCAACCCATACACCTGCGGCGTACTGAGTAGAAAAGCCCATTAACCAACCATCTTTAGCATCGTTTGTTGTACCAGTTTTTAAAGAAAACTTATGACCGTTGTAGCGATGTGGTTTTTTACTAAAGTAACTAGCGTTAGGGTCGGCCATCATATCTGCAACAATATATGCAGATTCTGCGCGCACTACTTGTTCGCCAATCGGTTGTGTCCATTCGTATATTTTTTTGTTAGACGAATCTTCGATTTTTAAAATATAACTTTGATCAATCTTATTACCGTTTCGGGACAATGTTGCGTATGAGTGTACGTGTTTGTCTAGGTTAAGGTAAGCACCATCACCAATTGCCGAACTGGCATAACATTGGGATTCTGTAGTTAAAGTTTCGTCAGCGTAACATTTGTAGCCACCAGAACCGTTCTTGTCCTTTAGGCCGAGTTTATTAGCTGTTTCTATAGTTTTGTCTACACCTGCTATAAGCATGGCTTTAATAGCAGGAACGTTACGTGAACCACCAAGAGCGTATCTTAGTGTAAGAGGTCCCGGATAACCGCCACCTTGCGCTGTAAAAGTGTCGTAGTCAAGTAAACAGTCGCCGCCGTCTTTTTGTCTGGCAAATTTAGTACAAGGATAACCTGGTACTGGCCCTTTAGAATCATACAAAACAGAACCTGCTCCAAAGTCAGTTGTGTTTTCTATTAAAGATAAATAGTCGTAAGGTTTAAAGCTAGATCCAGGAGGCAATGGTTGTTGAGCAAAATTTATCTCTCCTGCACGTGATTTATCATTAAAGTCTGCACCTCCAACAAGTGAAACTACCTGGCCAGTCTTTACATCTTCGGCGACAAAAGCGGTCGTATCAAAAACATAAAAATTAGGGCTAGCAAGCATTATTTTAAGTTCTTTTGCTACTTCTTCTTCGGCAATTTTTTGTTTAGGCAGGTCAAGAGTTGTTGTAACTTTCCAGCCACCACGTTTATAATTTTTTACCGTGTATTTAGATTCAAGGGCGTTTTTGGCTGCTAAAACAAAGTATGGTGCTTCTATACCAGTATATTTTGGTTGTCTAGGTTGCACAGTGGCTATAACGTCAACTTTTTTAGCTTCATCGCGTTGTTCTTTAGATATTTTTCCGGTATCTGCCATTACATCTAATATGTAGTGCGATCTTGCGATTAATTCTGATTTACCAAAATCAGGGCTGTAAGGCGAATAAAAGGTAGGAGACTTTGGCATAGATGCCAAAAATGCTGCTTCGGCTAGTGTTACGTCTTTAGCAGACTTATGAAAATAAGTCTGAGAAGCTACTTCTACACCGTATTCTATACCACCGTAAGGTGCTACGTTTAAATATGCGGTTAGGATTTCTTTTTTAGTAAAACTTCGTTCCATTTCTACAGACAAAATAAGTTCTTTAACTTTGCGTGTAACTGTTCTTTGGTCTTCAAAGCCGTCGTTAGTAAGCTTTACAAGTTGTTGAGTAATAGTAGACCCACCTTGAGTGCTACCGCCAAATGCGTTGTTCCAGGCGGCTCTAACTATACCTTTAGTATCAAATCCACCGTGTTTAAAAAAGTCTCTGTCTTCTACAGACAATGTCGCGTCTTTAATATAGTCAGATATTTTGTCGTCTGCTACTGGTACGCGCTTTATTGCATCGTAATCTTGCCAAAGTAGAGTTTGGCCTGTGCGGTCATAATATCTAACACTGCCACCTTTGTTACTGCCAGATATATCTTTTAGGTCAGGTAAGTCTTTTCTGAAATATGCAAACAATGCGGTAAGGCTAAAAAACCCAATAACAATCGCAACCCCAGATATTTTAAGGGCCATCATTAATCCATCATAACTAAACCAATATTGAGCTATTCGTTTAGGGTGTGATCGCCAAAGTATTTTTTTGATTCTTGACTTAGGCTGACCCTTTAGACGTTCGGCTTTTCTTGCTAGCTTGGCTTCTTTGTTAGCAATGCTTTTTTGAGTTAAGGTTCGTCGAATCTTTACTGTAGCGCCCGATTTAGTAACAAATTTATTGTTTTTAACGCGGCGTTGACGAATAGGGACTACTTTGGGATTCTTATCGTTTGATTTTTCACTCATCGTAAATTTAAATTCTCCAATTTATCTATATTATTATAGCAAGTTTGTGTAGTTATTTCGCTAGTGAATGTATACTGTATCTTATGACATTATCAGAAGAACTTACATGGCGCGGTTTTATAAATCAAAGTACCTTTAGTGATATCAAAGAATTAGATAATAAAATTTGGACATTTTATCATGGGTTTGACGCAAGCGCCGACAGTCAAACAATAGGAAATTTGGCTGCAATGATGTTTGACAAGGTTTTTTTAAGACATGGGCACAAAGCTATAATTTTGGCAGGTGGTGCCACAAGTTCAATTGGCGATCCGGGCGGAAAAGACAAAGAACGCAATATGCAAAGTCTAGAAACTATTTTACATAACGTCAGTTCGGCTGAACTACAGATTAAAAAGATATTTGGAGAAAATGAATTTACGCTTGTAAATAACCTAGACTGGACAAAAGACATGAATGTCTTAGACTTTTTACGAGATATCGGCAAGCACTTTAGTATGACAACACTCGTACAACGAGATTACATAGCTAGCAGAATAGGTGAAGGCGGTAGTGGGATAAGCTATACAGAATTTAGCTATACATTATTGCAAGGAATGGATTTTTTGCATTTATATGACAAATTCGGCTGTACTCTACAGTTGGGCGGATCTGACCAATGGGGAAACTGTCTGTCTGGCGTTGACCTTATACGTAAAGCTAGAGGTGCAGAAACGCACACAATTACAATTAATTTGGTTATAGATAAAACCACCGGTAAAAAATTCGGTAAAAGCGAAGCAGGCGCAGTATGGTTAGATTCAAACAAAACTAGCGCATTTAAGTTTTATCAGTTTTGGATTAACATCGATGACGCCGGCGTAGAATACTATCTTAAGATTTATACCGAACTCTCAAAAGCAAAAATTGATTCAATTATGGCAGACCACAATGAATCGCCAAGTTTAAGAATCGCACAAAAACGACTAGCCTTTGAAGTGACATCGATTGTTCATGGAGTAAATACTGCGGAGTCTGTAAAAAATGTCAGCGAAGTGTTATTTGGTGGAGGTGACTATAAGTCACTGTCTTTAAACGACTTTAAAGAACTTTCTAAAGAAATTAAAACTTTAGAGGTATCAAAAGACACGCCGCTAGCCGATTTATTGGTTATGGGTGAACTAGCTTCTAGCAAAAGTGATGCTCGAAGGTTTTTAACAGATAGTGCTGTATATATTAACGGCAGTCAGTTTTCGAGCAATAAAATAACAATAGAAAGTAGCGACGGATTACATGGTTATGTAGTAGTACGACGTGGTAAAAATAACACCATTCTCGTAAAACTAAAATAATACTGTATAGTTAACATTTATATGACTAAAAAAACAGCAGATCAATACAATGACCCATCACACAATTATTTAAAATACTGGGATGGCCGAGAATACGAACATGCCGCCGAAGAAGTTGCTATTAGGCGAATGCTTAAAGGTAAACATTTTAACAAGATAGTTGACGTTGGTGGCGGATACGGACGTATTTGCCCAGTTTTAAAAGAATACGGCGACCAAGTTACGCTTGCAGAACCTAGTCAGCAACAATTAGACATAGCTAAAGACTTTTTAAAGGACAAAAAAGGCATAGATATGGTTTTGGCTCAGGCCGACGCATTACCTTTTAAAGATGCTAGTATTGATTTAATTACAGTAGTTCGAGTTATTCATCACATACCAGACCCAACAGAAGAATTTGCCGAAATTGCTCGTGTATTAAAACCGGGCGGTTATCTTTTTATAGAATTTGCTAACTACGCAAACTTTAAAAACAGAATTAAGTATGCATCTAAATTAAAACGTATTCCGCGTGAACCAGTAGATATAAGAAAAGATATGACCAGCAATATTCCGTTCGTAAATCATAACCCACATACAGTACGTAAACAGCTTGCACATTCAGGAATGCAAGTAGAACGTATATTGTCTGTTTCTAACCTTCGTTCTCCTTCGCTTAAAAAGTTTTTGCCAAAAAGTGCTTTATTAACAGTCGAAAAAGCAATGCAAATTCCATTAGCACGAACATTTTTTGGACCTTCTACTGTATATCTACTAAAAAAGCGCGGTTAAAACTTTCGTTCAGTGCACATTCTGGGCGTAGTGCTGTGTCAAATATTTAAGCCGTACCAGTCGTACGTCTTTAATATTGTGCTCGCTTTTTATCCCAGACTGCACTATCGAACGAAAGTTTTAAGGTGTACCTACTTTGCTGTACTCTAGATGTAGTATATGAATAAGAGTATAGAGTTTTTAAAAGGTGTAGGCCCTGCACAGGCCAAAAAATTTGCTGTACTTGGAATAAGCACAGTTAATGATCTTATTGATTACCTACCAAGAACCTACAATGATTATTCTATAGTTTCTAAAATTGGTTCGCTAATGCCTGGATCGGTAACAATCGAGGCTAAAATAACATCAATCGTTGGACGTTATGTAAAACGCGGCTTACATATAACAGAGGCAGTAGCAAGTGATCAAACTGGTAGTGTTCGAATAGTATGGTTTAATCAACCTTTTAGAGCTACTTCTTTAAAAAAAGATGAAACTTATTATATTACAGGAGATTTTGGGCTTTCTAGACAGCGCATGACTTTAAGTAGTCCAACTACAGAACTTAAAAGCGATTTACCAATACATACAGCAAGAATAGTACCGATTTACCGTGAGACTAAAGGGCTTACATCGGTAACAATCAGAAAAGCGGTATATTCAGCCTTTATGAGCGGTAGTCATATAGACGAGTCACTGCCTGCATGGCTATGTAAAAAACATGATTTACTAGACAGGCATACTGCAATATATCAGATGCATTTTCCTTCTAGTGCAAAGGATCTTTTAGATGCAAAAAGAAGATTAGGTTTTGAAGAAGTATTTTATTTAACGCTAGCAAGTTTATTAAACAAACAAGAATTTTCTAAAGAAAACGCTGCATCAATAGCCTTTGATATTAAAATAGCTAAATTATTTGTTAGCAAATTACCGTTTAAACTTACAGACGACCAAAGAAAAGTACTGTGGCAAATATTTAAAGATATGGAATCTAATGTTCCAATGAATCGTTTAGTAGAAGGAGACGTTGGTTCAGGTAAAACAGTAGTTGCCGCAATGGCGTCAGTAATGGCAATGCAGGCTGGGTTTCAGGTTGCATATATGGCGCCTACCGAACTTTTAGCCAGGCAGCATGCCGAATCTTTGTACAACACACTCGAACCATTAGGGTTATCTAATAAAGTAGGCTTGTTAATTGGTGGGCTATCTTCTGCGCAAAAAAAACTGATTCACCAAAGAATCGCATCTGCAGATGTACAATTTATAATTGGTACTCATGCATTGTTTTCTGACAAAGTAGTAATTCAAAACCTTGGCTTGGTAATTGTAGACGAACAACATCGTTTTGGTGTTTCACAGCGTAAAAAGTTACAAAGTAAAGCGCATACTATGCCACATGTATTAAGTATGACCGCCACTCCTATTCCTCGTAGTTTGGCGCTAACTCTATACGGAGAACTTGATATTTCTATAATAGAATCAAAACCAGCGGGTAGACTACCGACTAAAACTACTATTGTTTCTCCTAATTCGCGCGAATCAATGTATGAATCACTAAAAACAGAACTAGATTCTGGTAAACAAGCATTTGTAGTATGTCCTTTAATAACAGACAGCGAAGACGTAAAAAGTCCGTCAGCCGAAAAAATGTACGATACCCTACAAAAATCTGTATTAAAAGGTTACAAGATAGGATTATTGCACGGCAAAATGAAACCAGACGAAAAAGATAATATAATGCAACAGTTTGTAGCCGGTAAAATTCAGGTGTTGGTAGCAACTACAGTGATTGAAGTTGGAGTTAATGTTGTTAACGCAAGTGTAATGATCATAGAAGGCGCAGACCGCTTTGGTTTGGCACAAATGCATCAATTACGTGGACGAGTTGGACGTAGTGACCACCAGGGCCACTGTTATATCGTACCAAGCGATTCGCGGGCGCCAAGTGCCAGGTTGCGCGCGTTAGCCTCTACCTATGACGGTTTTAAGCTTTCTGAACTAGACTTAGAACTAAGAGGACCAGGTGCAATATATGGAACGATGCAATCTGGTGAACTGGATCTTCGAGTCGCAAAATTAACAGACACAAAGCTAGTATCTTTAGCTAGACAATCTGCGTCAGAGTTTATCGAAAAAGGCGAAAATCTGTTACAATATCCCGTAGTGAACCAACATGTTCAAAAAATACGAACAATCACAAATTTAAATTAAACATATGTACTCAGGAACAACCTTTACCAATAAATCTGGCGGTATTTTAGGTGCACATCAAAAAATTGATCGTGTAGCCTATAAGCATTTCACAAAACTAACTCAAAATAATGAAGATTTTCCTTCGATGAGTCAGGTTTTGCATTTTGAAGGAAAAAATGGTCCAGACGGTATTAAACGCAAAAGCCCAGCACGCGATGAACCATGGCATTTTTATAACCCATTCGACGACGAAGATACAGAACTTTTGGTACATATAAGGCGACATTACGACGAACTTGTTACCGAACTAAAAAAAGGTAACAAAGAACGCGCGGCTTTTAATGCGGCATGGCTAGCGCACGCGCTTGTAGACGGATTAACGCCGGCTCACCATTTTCCTTATGAAGAAAAATTGTCTGAACTGCGTGGCGGACAAGGTATAGAAACCCGCAAAACTATAAAAGATAAACTTATTATTCCTGGCGACAACATGAGCGATAGTTTAAAAAAGAACTGGGCTATGTGGGGTAAGGGCGGTGTTCTTAGTATGCATGTTATGTTCGAAATGGGTGTAGCAATTATGTTAGCGCCACTTAATTTTCCTAAAGCTGTTCCTACAGATGCCAATATAAAAAAATTTACAGAAATTGGTCTTGTTGAATGGTTTGAACGTGCAGCGCGCGAAATAGCGCTACTAGATATGTATGATGACTTTTATGCAAAAGGTTGGTCTGTAAAAATGGCAAGACAAGTGCGCAATCATCTTGGTCCAATAATGATTAAAACAGTTTGTTTGGCATGGTTTGGTGCTTCCCGCGATGCCGGTATTTTAAAAGGTAAAAAATAATGCGAATAATATCTGGTTCTTTAAAGGGCAGAGTATTAGCAGATCCTAAAAGTCACAGAACTCATCCAATGAGCGAAAAAATTAGAGGTGCCTTATTTAACGTACTTGGTAGTTTAGAAGACATGACGGTTTTAGACGCGTTTACAGGATCTGGTGCCATAGCAATAGAAGCCGTTAGTAGGGGCGCAACACACGTTACAGCTATAGACAACGATCTAGACGCGTACAAATGTGCTCAGGCAAACGTTATTCACGTTGGATTACAAGATACAATTGATGTGCTTAGAACCAATACAAAATCATGGAGTAACAATAATCTAAATAAATATTTTGATATTGTTATAGCCGACGCTCCCTTTGACACAGTGAATGACGCACTGTTAGAAAAGGTAGGAAGACACGTAAAAAGTCATGGATTGTTAGTTCTTTCTATACCCGGCGACTACAAAGCGCGCAAAAACGCAGACTTTACTTTAATATCACAAAAAGATCATGGCGATGCTACTCTAGCTTTTTACCGCAAAACAAGTTAAAATAGCATAGTTCTATTACTACAATTAGCGCGAGTGGTGGAATGGTAGACACGCATGCCTTAGGAGCATGTGCCGCAAGGTGTGAAGGTTCAAGTCCTTTCTCGCGCACCAAA
>JBAXHY010000006.1:0-34282 GCA_037138655.1 bacterium
ATACTTAAAAATAACTTAGGTAATGTTCTTACCAAAATTCAAACAAAATATGCAAATAACACGCCGAACTCTGTAGTAACAAGTTACTACAGAGTGTTCCCCGCAGATACCACTTTTGCTTGCGCCGACATGATAGGCATTGAAGATTCTGAGTCTAACTGGATTAAGCTTCAACAAACAAAGTTGGATTCAACTATTAAAGATGTTACTAGTTCATACAATTTTGCAAAATATGTTTCAACTACATTTAGTGGTCACGAATTATGTACAGGCAAATCTTGGGTGCAAGGCATTAATGATAAATCACCATATCATCCGTCAGCAGAAGGTCAAAAAGAAATTTCTAAAAACATCGTAAGTTCGTTTAAATTATTGATTAAATATTAAAGATAGCTTATTCGTGTATTCCTTTGAATTACTAAATTCCAGAAAAATTACGATTATATAAACTATACCAAAAACCTTAATTGCAATTATTTATTACGTTAATGCTATATAATTATATTAATATGTCAGAACAAATAGTCCCACAACAACTAACCCCAGAACAATTAGAAGTAGCTCAAGATTTAATTGACTGGTGTGGATTAAACGATGTTGCGAATGAAGAACTTATAATGATGGGCCAATCAGGCACCGTAATATACGGGCTAGGAAGATGCGCGCATCATTTTGCAAATAGTACACCAGAAGAAATTCGAGAAATGGTAATTGCAAAGCTTAAAGAGCAAAATTTAAATACTTCAACAAACGCTACAACTTAATATAATGGAAAACGGCAAACAAAATATTGAACAACCAAGTCAATTGCCTAACGTGCTAGAACAAGAAGCTTTGGCGGGCGAAGTGTTAAATATAGCTAAAGAGCAAAATACAGAACAAAATAACCCATTAAATTACGAGCTATTTGATTCTATTCCAGAACATGGAGGAAACTTAAAAGAATTATTAAACAAATACAAAAATAAACCAGGCGAACAATGCCCTTTTATTAAAAGTATGGGTGCTGCAGGTATAGATTTAGTACAAAAATTAGCTGCCACAGAAGACGATGTAAACAGAGGCCCGACTATTAAAGAGCTTATAAAAGCTAAAAAAAATGCTATGGCCGCAAAACAGCTAGAACATAAAGAAGTACAAGTACAAGAAGAAATACACTACGACAAACAACGTGAAATATTTATAAAAAAAGCAACGGAGTTAAACGACAAAACTTATATAGATACTGTAAATATAGACCCTATGCTTAGTCATAAAAACGACGCTAAAACCGAAGATAACACTAATATTAAAGTAGCTAAAAATATTAAAATCAGTAGTCCAATTAATTTAAATGTCTTACCTAAAAAATCAGAAAAAACACAAATACTAAAAACACCAACCGCAACTTTTAGTAATCCTGCGATTAATACAGTAAATAAAGCACAAAGTTTTGAAATTATTGATGATTCAAATACAAGTTCAGATATAATAATACCCCCTAACTTAGAGTATTTTATTGATAACAATCAAATGCAGGAAGAACCAGTTACCACGACTGAACTAGAAAATTTACAAAATATAATTACAGAAACAATTAGCACAGAAGACACAATAATTAATTTAGAATTAAAACCGATAGAAGAAACTGATATTGAACTAAACTTGCCCGAAGAAATTATAAATTATGTAAAACTATTAGACCCAGAAATTGCTGAAAATGTTAATACCGCAATTGAAGAAATTAAACAAACTTTTATTAATGCTGTAGATCAACCAATGTTAAATAAATCATTAGATGCATTAGACACAAATAAAAACATTGAAACGCTAAACAACCTTTGCATTAATTTATTAAAAACATTGGGAATCGAACAAAGTGATGAAAACATATCGTTTTTAAAACTACAAACAAAACTTTTACTAAACAACGAACTTGCAGTTAATATTAATCAACAAATAGACGAACTAAACTATCTTGGAACTAACGAACATAAAATTACAAACTTTACATCTTTTATAACTAACCTAGCATCGTTAATAAAACAAAAAATATTACCCTATTTTAATTTAGGAAAATACGCCATAAGATTTAGCACAATATAAAAAGTGTTAATTTTTTGTAAAATGTTGTATAATATACTTAATGGACAGCAACACAAAAATTTATGATCTTATTGTAATAGGAGGTGGTGCATCAGGCATGATGGCCGCTGTTACGGCTTCTGAAAATGGAGCTAAAGTTCTTATACTAGAAAAAAATAAGCGCCTAGGTGAAAAATTACGTATTACCGGTGGCGGAAGATGTAATATTACCAATACAGAAGAAAATTTAAGAGTGTACCTTAAAAATTATGGCAAAGCAGAACAGTTTCTTTATTCGGCTTTCACAGAATTTAACGCTTTTGATACTATAAATTATTTTAATGATTTAAAGTTACCAACTAAAGTTGAGGCTAAAAATAGGGCTTTTCCGCAGTCCGAACTTGCCGCCGACGTTGTGCATGTACTTATTAACAAACTTCATCGTAACGGCGTAGAGATGATTACAGGTACAAATGTTACAAAAATTTTAAAGCAAAATAGTACAATAGAACACGTTGAATGCGGAACTACAAAATATAAAGCGATAAATTATATACTTGCAACAGGCGGAAAATCACGCCCCGAAACAGGATCTACTGGTGACGGTTTTGTTTGGTTAGAGCAACTAGGACATGAAGTTAACAATCCTACCCCAAATATTACTCCTATTGCAATAAAAGACCGTTGGGTCAGTAAAGTGTCTGGTGTTACGGCTAAAAATGCGACCATTACATTTTTTGTTAATAATAGTGCCAAATTTAAACTTAAAGGCGACATACTTTTTACTCATTTTGGTATATCTGGCCCTTTGATTCTTAATAACGCTTATCGCGTTGCAGATTTGCTAGCTACTGGCGAAGTAACCGCCAAAATAGACCTACTGCCAGATGTAGATCAAAAAACGTTAGATTTAATTATAATCACCGAACTAAACAACCAGGGCATTAAACAATTAAAAAACGTTCTTAGTAGTTTTACACCTTTTGGCTTAACGCCAATTATAAAAGAGCTACTTAAAAACGAAGTGAACATAGACATGAAAGCAAGTGAAGTTAACAGACAAAACAGAAAACTAATTTTAGATTCAATAAAGTCTGTAAACATTACAATCGACAAACTTATGGGATTCGAAAAAGCTGTAGTAGCAAACGGTGGTCTAAGTTTAAAAGACATTGACACCAGAACCATGCGGTCTAATATTATACCCAATCTGTTTATAACTGGCGATTTATTAGACATCAATCGGCCATCTGGCGGATTCTCGCTTCAGTTATGTTGGACTACCGGTTATATAGCGGGCCGCAACAGTGTTGCAATAAAGTAATAAGTCTTGCCTAGCTATTGCTAATCTACTAAGCCATCTGTAAAGTTATAATAATTATGAGTGAACAATTCTTGGATATCGAAGGATTTAATTTAAATTCAGATATTGAGCGCGCAAGTGAATTACTAGACAGAATCGCTATTCTTGCAGTTCAGGCTGCGCGTTTTCAGGAAGGCGATAAAAATAATTTATGGAAGGTTTTTACACAAGTTTACCCAGAAGCTAATGACATAAACGAAGAACTTCAGGAAATGCCAAACTTAAGATACAGATTTGCTGGAAAAGGCTTTATTCCTGTTAAATCGGTTGGTATGCCCACCAGAACCACGTTCGCAAATGTAGACGAAGCAAGTGGCAGATACTACGATCTTACGATGTTTGATGCAAGTGAAGTAGACTATACGACTAGATCTCAAATACTAGAGGAGTCGGGGATTAGTGAAGAATCAGATTCTGACGACGAAGAACAATCCGAAGGTAGCTTTGATGATGGTTCTTCTGTATTAATTAATCCACCTACTGGCGTAAGATTGTACTTAGACTTTTTAATTGCAAGATCATTGGAATACGAACAACCAATTGGTGGAATATCATTACGCAGTAACGAAACCAGAACGCACTATATTATGGATGCCGAAAGTCTTAATACTAGTTTTGTGTATGAACAAAGTGACGAAAAATTTGCCCTTCCAATAGAAACGGTTCACCATGCAATTAACGAAGGTTCCGACGATTTAAAAAGAATGATCACCGATACAAGGTTTAGACGAATGAGCCTGTCGTTACAAAAAAAAGCAATCGAAAGCCACATCACCAATATTAACGACCAAGTCATGATACATAGGTTTGACGCTTTCGTTAATCCTGAACAGTTGTATTACATGGAAGTTAGTAGTGGGTCTAGAGAAATGTACAGCCATATCATAGACAAAGAAAATATGAGTGTAATGATACGTCCTATCAGATTAGACAGCATCGAATTATACGATATTACGCAGGGACAGCGCATTTTTAGCGACCAATGTTTGTACAGTAAATATGACGGTCTATGCATTGTTGCCGAAGCAGATTTTGGATTCGAGAGTAAAATAGTTTGGTTACCTATAAGTTCACAAGACTCAGACCTTACATTGTTTCCTAAAAGTTTAGAACTATAAAATTATATTAAATTAACTATTTAAATAGTGTTTTTACTATTTATTTTATTAACAATTTTACGAATTCTTTCTATACGGTTCATGATTTCTTCTTGGGCTTTTGATGCTTCTGGACTTAACCCTTCTAGTTGACCGATCTTCCATTTATTAACTACGATTGGCATAAGAATATCTTCAAAATGAATCGTAGAATTGTAGATACCAGAATTAGCTATATTTTTGGCATGTTCTTTGAACCCTGGAATTCCCGTACCAGGCATAGCAAAATTTAAAACTTGCTTATGCACTGCCAATATAACTTTTGACGGATCAATTAATATAGATTCGGTAACAAGATCTCTGTAAAGTAAGTGGTGAAAGTTTTCGTCCGTAGCTATTCTTTTTAAGCATATATAACCTGCGTTAGCTGCTATCTTTGTTCGTTCATCTGTAGCAAAATTGCTAACTTCTCGTAATTTTTTGGCAGTATTTAAATGAGATATTCTGGTTGCAAGTTCTTGCAAGGCTACATACACAAACCCGTCCATGGTAGAATCTATTTTTGGCACTTCACCGTTTGTAACTTGAACTTCTCGGGCTTGTTCTAACTGAACAGGATCAATAGCACGTGTCGCTTCTATATATGAACGCATCGCATAACTATGCCTTCCTTCTTCGAACGTCCAAATTCCTGTCCAATGACGCCAAATTCCATCTTTTCCTGCAAATTCATCTATATCACGTACGTAAAACGGTAAATTATCTTCGGTTAATAAATTTACAAATAGTGCACTTCTAATATATTCGGGCATAGGAAATTCAGAAGATTGCCATTCATAATCTTCTGGATAGTCATTAGCCAGCGACCAAGGTACAAATTCATGTGGTTGCCAGGATTTTCTGGTTTCTAGATGTCGCGCTACTAATACTTCGGCCTTAGGAGCTAATTCTTCTAACAGAGATGTATCTATAATTTCTTTATTTTGCATTCTTTAACAATTGTACATCAATGCACTATACATTATTTATAAGTACCATGTGATTTTTTGCGTATTCAAGCGTCATTCCTAATTTTTTACCAGGATTAAATATATTTAATGGATCAAATAAGAATTTTGTTTCTGCAAATAGTTCCATTACTTCATTACCAAACATTATAGGCAAAAACGGAGTTCGTAATATTCCATCGTTATGGTCAACGCTCATACTTCCCCCAGATTCAAACACAAGGTTGTAAACGCGTGCAGCAAGTTCGTATATTTTTTCTGAAGCGTTATTTGATTCTAGATCGACTAATGGAATAATTTGTAAGTTACCGTCCCCGATATGACCTGTACACGTAAATATCATATTATATTCTGCAAATATAGATTCTAACGACTTTAAAAATTTACCGTAATGGTCAACGTTAATAATCGTATCTTCTATAAAAGGAAGGGCTCGTTTGCCGTTGTATTTATGATTTAAAATCATCTTAAGACTACCGCGTCTAATCTTCCAGTATGACTCTGCTTCGTCGTCCTTAAGCACAGTACGCACGGTGTAGTTTTTGCTCTCTAGTTCTTCGCTACATAACAAAGCATAATGGTCAGTTTGGTCTTTTGTTTGTTCGATAAACTGAGCTATAACAATTAAATTTTTATTTTTAGAAAATTCAGTATTTGCAGCATCCTGTTTCATATATTTTTCTGCAAGCTCGTAAGTATGATAGTCGAACATTTCTAAACATTCGGGCCTGTGTCGCAATACAATTTTAACCAAATCAGACAACTTACTAGGATTGTCTAGCGATATAACTAGCATTCTGCGGTGTTTTAGTTTGTCGACTAAGCGTAATTTTACAGATGTAATAATTCCTAAAGTTCCCTGCGAACCTACTATTAGTTTTGCTATGTTAAAATCATCTTGGTTTTTATTAACTACTCTCCATAACTGATACCCTGCCGAATTTTTGCGTACTTTAGGTCGAGCTTTTTGTAATAACTTATTATTATTTTCTATAATTTTATCTAGTTCTCTGTATATAAATCCCTCTAGATTGTCTTGTGATATTTTTTGAATAAAAGTTTCGGCATCTATAGATCCAAATTCATATTCGTTTCCGTCACTACAAACCATTTTAACTGCCATTACGTTGTCTATAGTAGCGCCATATCTTAGGCTTTTTTCGCCCCCAGAATTATTGCCTACCATTCCACCAATAACAGAATCTTCATAATTAGATGTATAAGGTGCAAACAGTAAATCATGAGAATTAAGTGAATGCTGCAGGTCTTTGTAACGTGTACCTGCGCCAACCCAAATGTTTTTGTTTTTAATGTCTACGTCGCCTATCCAATTAAAACCTGGTTTTATGTCTAAAGATATACTGTCGGTTAATGATCCGCCCGTCATACATGTTCCTGCGGCTCTTGCTGTTAAGCTAATTTGGCGTCCTTCTAAGGCTAGTCCTTTAACGTTGCGAACTAAAGTCTTAAGGTCTTCTATATCTTTAGGCACTGCTACTGCAGAAGGAGTTATTTTAAATATACTTGAATCTGTGCTTGCAGCCTGCAGTAGCGCAGAATCTAGCGAAATATCTCCTCTTAGATTATTTTTTAATTTTTGGACCACCCAGTCTTCCATATTAATTCAATTTTATCACGATTATGCTTATCGGTGCTAAGATAATGAGGTACATAACACAAAATATTATGAAAAAAATTAAATACAGGTTAATAGCTGAAATATTCGGATTAGTTTTTTTATTTTTTATAACCTTTCAAAATAAAGATTTAATCGTAAAATCTTGGCAAACAGTGCAAAACAGTAATTTAAGTTTGGTCCTTATTTGCTTGTCGCTTACATGGCTGGGTTTTTTGTGGTCGAGCATTAGTTACAAAATACTTACACCGGTAAAGATTAATTTGTTTTACATGTACCTGACTAATCTTGCAGCTAGCGGACCCGGAAGAGTAGTTCCTGGAGGGGCAGGATATTTAAGTTTTGGAATATTATTTTTACGAAAACAATCTGTTAAAACACAAAAAGCTATAGCTATTGCTGCAACAAACAATATATTTGGATTTGTTATTAATTTGCTGATAATGGCAGTAATTATTTACTTAAACCCAGGTATTATTCCTGATTTAAAAATATCTTTACAGCAAATACTTATTGTTGCATTAGTTTTTGCATTAATTCTTATAGGTTTTTATGTTTTAAATAAACTTAAATACACTAAAAAAATAGCTCTTAGTTCTAAAAAAGAATTTTTAGCGGTATTTAAGTCACTTAAAAATATTAAAATTTTGCTACCACTTATTGTTACAATGCTTGCTACTATATCTACTAATAGTGCTATTTTGTATTTTGCTGGGCATTCTATCAACCTGCCAATTAGTTTTTTTCAGGCTGTAATTGTAATGAGTATTGGGTCTGGCGCAGGTAGTCTTATACCAACTCCTGGTGGTGTTGGTGGCGTCGAAGCTGGACTTGCTGCAACATTAATACTGTTTGGTTTTGATCACGCTACAGCAGGCGCTACGGTGCTAATATACAGAACCGCCACGTACATCCAGCCAATAGTTCCTGGAATTGCATCGTACCTATATTTGCGATATAAAAATATACTTTAATTATTAGGCCAAATAACTACACCTAGGATATGTCGCTTTGGGATTTTTCCGTATTTTCGGCTATCTGTACTGTGTTCGGTGTTGTCACCTCTTAATTCTACCATCTGATTACTGTCTATAGACTCCACGCGTTTCATAACTTCTTTGCCGTTTTGAACCGCAATTACAGTACTTCCTTTAGCGGGCTTTTTAAAATGAGACACAACCACTAATTGACCGTCATTATAAGCCGGATACATACTGTCACCTACGACTCTTCTAAAATAAATCATTTTTTAGAATCTGCAAAAATTTCGGATATTTCTTTAACCAGCATTATTAATTTGTCACATTCTTCTAAGCTTAAAGTTTGCTTTACTTTGCCGCATTGTTTTGCAGCTAACCAAAACTTGGTATGTAGATCTGGGTATTTTTGTAAATGATCTGGCTTAAAATAGTCACTCCATAATACATAGATTTGTTCTTTACATTTTTTTGCGTGTTCTTCTTTGTATAAAACTATTCTTACAAACTGATTATGGTGTTCTGGATCGTCGTTTTTACCTAGATCAATATATTTTTCTACCATTTTACGACAAGTTTCGGCGGCGTGCATCATTGTATCTGTTTCGTATAAACCACAAGGAACATCACAATGTGCGTATACAGGTTTAATAAATTTCATTTTAACTCCTATGCTTAGTTATAAATTTATTATAACGTACTAAAAACTAATATGAATTTATTTTTCTAATTGAGTCCAAATAACAGGTATGTCTACAATTTCTGCTTCTGTACACATAGATCCAAGACCATCAATTACCGTTTTCATATCGTGCGTGTCATGAATAGAAAATTTGTCATTCCAAAATTTTTCACTTAATTTACCGTATGATTCGGGTTTAATCGGGCAGGCAAAAGCCAATAACCAGCTTGGAATAGTGTCCAAAAATAGCCAGTCTCCTTTTTTAACACCTTCATCACCGTGTCCTTTAACTGCAATGTCCTGAAATTCAATTCTTGAATTTAATACATAGTTATACAAATAACTTTTGCTGTTATTCTTAAGTTCACCAAGTACGACTTTGTCTATATCTCGTCTTAAGCCTCTATACAAAAAACTTAAGGCAATGCGTACCGTGTTAATAGACATAATCTCGTTGCCTGGAATCTCGTTTATTAATTGCGCATGCATAGGTCCAGTTGCGTCTATGCCAAACATGTCTTCAAAAAATCCAATTAAATCTTTTCGATTGTTGTATACACCTTGCACTGTTGTAGCATGTTGGGCTTTTAAGGGAGCGTGTTTTCTAAAAAATTCGTACTCTGTAATTGGCCTAACCATTCCACACCCAAGATAGAGCATAGTTGCAATCTTATTATAGCTACGATTAGATAGCTCTGTGTCGTCAAATATATCCTTAAACGCTCTACTAAAATTATTAAATCTTGAGATATCAAATTCAAATTTTAGCGAACGAGAATCGTATTGTTTAGCATAGAAAGGAATGACATCCTTAGATAATTTTGAAGAACCGGCACTGTCGTTACTTTCTACAAATATTAGTTGAGCGTTATTTAATTCAGGAAAATCATATTCGTCGGCTAAAAATTCAGATATGGACTTAAATTCTTTTAATACCCTCTGCTCTATTGGAATTACATCTTGTTCTGTACCCAATCTTCTATCTTGCTCTGGTAAATATTCGCCCGATTTATTGTTCATTATTCATCACCTTTTCGCCATTTATCTATTTGTGCATGATGTCCACTTAATAATATTTTAGGTACTTTTTTGCCCCTAAATTCTTCTGGACGAGTGTACTGAGGAAACTCAACCGACACATCGTCTTGCTGAAAGCTTTCTATTTCGGCAGACAAGTCACCGCCTAATACTCCCGGTAGTAACCTTACAACTGAATCTATTAGTACCATTGCCGGTATTTCACCACCAGTTAATACATAATTGCCTATACAAAACTGTTCGTCTACCCAATCCGTAATTCGTTCGTCATATCCTTCGTATCTTGGGCAAATAATTATCATATCTTCATTTTGCTTGGCTAGGCTTTTAGCTTTAGACTGCTTAAAGACTGTTCCACGTGGAGTAGGCAAAAATACCTTTGAATTTGGACTTATTTTTTTGGCATGTTCTATGGCTGCAACTAATGGTTCTACTTTAAGCAACATTCCGTCCCCACCACCGTAAGGAGTGTCGTCAACAGTACGTCTTACACCTATTCCAAAAGTACGTAAATCTATAAGTTTAAAACTTACAGCACTACATTCCTGGGCCTTCCAGAGCATGCTTGTATTTAATACTTTTTCGAACATTTCTGGAAAAAGTGTAATTATTTGTACTTTCATTAAATATATTATATCATATTATTAATTGGAGGCCAGCTATGTCCCATTTAAAAACTTCTTTGTCCTATACGGTAAAAGCTAACGAACAAAATTCAAACAGTACAAATAAAGGTACAATCAGTTGTGAAAGAAGTAAAATTTGTGGTTCATGGCTTACACTTGTCGCAGAACTGAACACTTTTGACTGGGGCAACAACGATGCAAAGTGTAATTATAGTACACAAATAACCGCAATTGGTTGTTCGGTTTGTAAATTGTCTTCTATTAATCACCCTGAATATATTAATGAAATACCGAATTCAGAACCTGTAATTAACACTAACTTAGGCACAGTAGACAATATTACGTCTGCCAAAGATATTGCTTACAATTTAATACAAGATGACATTATTTTAGATCATACGGTAAAGCTATTAAATTTTATAAAAAATAAATAAATTGTAAAACCTAAAGGACCACCCGTAGGTGGTCCTTTAGTCACATAAAGCTCCCAACAATATATTTTATGTTGGCTCGCATGAGCTTGTTTAATTTTCGTGCGACTTAATAATAATAGCTTAATTTAAGGTATTATTCAATCGCGATTGTTCTTATGTTTTTACACATAGGTGGAAAACTCTAGATATCTAGGTCGTCAAAGTCAGCAAGATCTTTACGAGCCTTGCTAATAGCGTCAAAACGGTCATCTTCGGCAGTAGTCTGTTTTTGTACTGGTGCGCTTGGACTACCCCAAGCGTCTTCTAGTGATGATGTTTTTGGTTCGGCATGTTGTCTTGTTGAACTTGCGCTGTAATCTTTGATTTCTGATGAATTATCATCTGACTTTTTTGAATTTTCAGAAAAATCACGGCGGTCGTTATAGTGTTCGTGACGGTCGTCGCGTCGTTGTTCTTGGCCTTCGCGTTCTGGTCTTGGTTCGCCGTTGTCTATAATTTTAAGGTTATAGCGTGCTTCATTTTTTGTTCCAAGTGCTCGCAATAAAGTTCTTAAACTTTGAGCAGTAGCGCCTCGCTTACCTATAACTCGACCCAAATCTTCTGGGTCTACTGTTAGTTCTAAAAGCACACCTTTTTCGTCAATAGTACGATTAATACTTACTGATTCTGGTTTACCTACAAGAGATTTTACAATATATTCAACAAATTGCAGGTCAATGGTATTTTCCATAGGGTTAATGACTCCTCTTTATTACTAGTGTACTTATTAGTATAGCAAACTAGTGGTTTACTATTTATATTTAAAACTAATTAAGCTGGTTGTTCTTCGGATACTTCAGCTTCAACAACTGGTGCTTCGGCTGCAGGTTCTTCGACTATTTCTACTGGCTTGTTGCGTCGTAGTTTGTCAACGTTCTTAATAGCGTGTGTCTTGTTAGTGTCAACTTTAACCCAATCAGGTAGTTTAACACCCTCTTTTTGAAGTAATACTGTTACTCGTGGTGAAGGCTGAGCGCCGTTACCTACATAAAAAGCAGCTTTTTCTTTATCTAAAACTGTTGCTTTTGTGTGTGGGTTGTAATGTCCGATTTGTGTAACGATTCTTCCGCTGCTTGGGCTGCGGCGTGATTCTTGAACAACAACACGGAATTCTGCGTGACCTTTGCGGCCGACTCTCTGAAAACGAATAGCGAGCATAACTGTATGTACCTTACCTTAAAACTTTATTAATTAAACGATTTACCCTTATTTTACAGATATGTCTGCAAAATGTCAACTGAGGTCACGATGTCTTGTCATTTATTGCCGAAATTAGGGCTATGTCTGCTGCTTTTATCTGAGCAATTTGCTTACTTGGACCTGTGCCGGTACCTCTTAGGCTACCATCTACGTAGACGCCTACTGTGAATGTTTTTTCGTGGTCTGGACCTTCTTCATTAAGTACTTTATAAGAAGGTGTGTGGCTTTCTGTGCTTTGAATATGTTCTTGGTACCTTGATTTAGGGTCCACCCAAGAACCTGACTTTAAAATTTCTTCAAAAGTAGCTAAAACACTTTTAGCTATAAATTTTTTAGTAGCTTCATAACCTTGATCTAAATACAGCGCGCCAATAACCGATTCGTAACAGTTTGCTAGTATTTGTTCACGCGCACGCTCAGTACCGCGTTTTTCGCCTCTAGATAGTCTTAACAGTGGTTCAAATTCGAACCTAGATGCCGCCGAACTAATACTTTCGGTTCGTACAAGACTACTGCGCCAATTGGTTAATACACCTTCTTGTTCGCTAAAGTTATTGTACAAATATTCAGTAGATACCAATTCTAAAACCGCGTCGCCTAAAAACTCTAGTCGTTCATTGTGTTCAAAAACAGTTTTTTTGTGTTCGTTAAGATACGAACGATGCGTAAATGCAGTTATTAGTAATTGTAAATCGTTAAATGTTACGCCTAAAACATCTTTGGCAAATATGGCGTATTTAGATATGTCCATATTAAAGTTTTCGGTCCCTAATTTTTTTAAGACCTAACAATATAATTTTACCTATGTCGTCGTATTCGATCTTATCTAGTGCTTCTGCTGCGCTAAACCACTGAATACCGTTCATCCACTCTTCTGGAACAATGTTAGAAGTATCCCCTGCTGCCTGTACAAGAAAAATTTCGGTCGTCATAAGTACTAAACTTTGTTGGCGTCTGTATCTAAAATTAATTTTTCCTAACCAGTTAAGGACTTTCATTTCTTGGAGTCCGGTTTCTTCACGAATTTCTCGTTCTGCAGTCTGTTTTGGTGACTCGCCAACTTCTATATGTCCCTTTGGTATAGTCCAACGGTCTTTAGCGTCTTGAATCAAAAGAATCTCTATTTCGTTTGTGATTTTTGCACGCCTAAAAACAACACCACCTGCGGTCGGTTCACGAACTACTTCGTTGATAGCCGCATTTTTACGGTTTATTAGTCTTTTGAATGCTTTGAGGGGTTTTGGCCGGTTAACCACTGTTATGTTTCCTGATTAATCTTTACTTTTAGGAGCTTGCTTAGTTTTGGGCTTTTTATCTGCGTGATCGCCTTTGTCTTTGTTTTTTAATATTGTACCAAGTACTCCATTAATAAACTTGCTAGAATTGTCTCCGCCAAAAGCCTTTGCAAGTTCTACGGATTCGTTAATTACTACCTTAGGAGGAGCGTCGTTTCCGTATAAAAGTTCGTAAACTCCCATCCTAAGTAATGCTCTGTCCATTCTTGCAATTTGATCGATTGGCCATTCTGGCGCCACAGGAACAATAATTGCATCGATATTATCTTGCAATTTGGTTGTTCCCTCTACTATTCCAGTAATAAAGTCTTTATCTTCTAGTACTTCTTGATAACGTGCTATGTTACGAATCAAAACTTCTGATAAGTCAAAATTTGGATCTTTGACATCACGTCGAAAGTCTTGCTCGTACAATGTTTGTAGAGCAACTATTCGACCTAAGTGACGGTTTGATGCCATATTGTTAAACCTCTAAAGTTTGATTTAAGGTGTTATTTTGCTGGTGCTGAGACTTTTTTTGCAGGCGATGCGACTTTTTTTGCTGATTCGCGAACAGTTGTGCGTACTTTAACTGGGCTCTTTGCGTTTACTGCTCGAGCTAATTTTAATACTAGGTGACTTCTGCGTGTACCTGTACGCCTTGGACTGGTGCGTTTCTTTGGTTTTCCCATGAACTTTCGTTTCCTTCTCTGTTAATTTAACGTATGTTAATACCATTATAACCCTAACATAAGTAATTATGCAAATAAGCATGCTATTGACATAAGCTTAATTATTATGTTATAATTGGGCTTATGAAAAATACGCAACCAGTGGAAGAACTTATAAATGATATACATCTTAGAGCGATAGATCGCAAAGATGCATTAAGAACAGCTAGACTTAAAAATTGGGGCAGCTTTGGGGCGGTATTACTAAGCGGTGCTTTTGCAACTGCTTTAGTTGCATCTGTTGTAGGTAGAAGCAACGATACAGTTAACCCTGCCAACTTAGATAAAGTAGTAGAATGCGCTATGCCTATTGTGTCGGTAGACGCATACGGCTCACCAGTTAATTTGTCTGTTCTATCATTTGATCGTGCGCTTGTAATTGCACAAAGTGCTGTAAGTGGATGTATTGAATCTACTAAATCTGATATTGGACTTCATTTTAATGATGCAGTCGACGAAGTATTGCATCGTTCTGGGGTTATTAACCTTAACAACCTAAACAATTCAGACGACTAAATCTAAATTACAAAGTTAAGAATCCGGCCAGGTACGTAAATTGTCTTGGTCGGTTCTTTATTTTCTAAGAACTTTACTACATTAGCGTCTGATAATCCGGCATTAATGACTTCTTCTTTATTTGCATCAGCGGCTATAGTAATTTGACCACGAACTTTGCCGTTGACCTGAACAGCTAAAGTTACAGTACTTTCTACTAATTTTAATTCGTCAAAAATTGGCCAATTGTCTTTGTGTACAGTAGTAGTATGTCCAAGTAGTTGCCACATCTCGTCACTTATATGTGGTGCGATGGGTGCTAAAAGTTGAGTAATGGATTCGACTGCATATTTCCAGGCATCGGATTTTGTTATAGGAGATTTTGCTTTAATTAAATAAAGCTGGTTAGTCATGTCCATCATAGCTGCCACGGCAGTATTAAAACTTAAACTTTGCATATCTTCTGTAACTTTTTTAACAGTTTTATGTGACACGCGTAGTATTTCTGTATCAAATTCTGTATTTATAGCTTCGCCAGAATCTACAAATTCGTTTATTACAGTCCAAACACGATTTAAAAATCTGTAAGTGCCTGGTACTCCGTTAGTGTTCCAATTTGTGTCTTGATCATAGGGTGCAATAAACAATTCAAACACCCTTAGTGCGTCTGCGCCATAGCCGGAGTTTATAATATCCATTGGATCAACGGTATTACCCTTGCTTTTGCTCATTTTGGCACCGTCTTCGGCATTTATGTATCCGTTAAATACCAGTTTTTTAACAGGTTCTCTGCCTACGGTTGTACCAACTAAGCCAATATCACAAAAAAACTTATGCCAAAATCTAAAATACAATAAATGGCTTATTGCATGATCGGCTCCAAAATAATAATCTACAGGAAACCAATAATCTGCTTTTTTAGGATCCCAGGCTTGTTGATCATTTTGAGCGTCAGTGTATCGATACATATACCAACTACTACACGCGTATCCGTCCATTGTATCTGTTTCGCGCTTTGCAGGTTGACCACAAGTAGGACAAACCGTGTTAACCCATTCTGTTTCGCGGGCTAATACAGAATGCGCAGTACCGTCAGGCGCGTAATCTTTAACTTCTGGTAAGATTACTGGTAAATCTTTTAAAGGTACAGCCACGGCACCGTCGGTTGGACAATGAATAATAGGAATAGGTGCGCCCCAATATCTTTGGCGACTAATTAACCAATCTCGTATTTTATAATTAACCTTTTGTTCTGCTTTAGCAGATTTAGTTAGTGACTCAATTATAGCTATTCGACCTTCTTCAAAGTTTTTACCATCAAAATCTCCTGAATTTGCCATAATAAATGAAGTTTTATTATTTTTGATTTCTTCTTGATAATCTACAAATTCATTTTTTGAAGTAGTATATACAATTGGAAGTCCAAATTTTACAGCAAAGGCGTTATCTCGGGTGTCTTCACCGGGTACGGCCATAATTGCACCACTTCCATAGCCCATCATTACGTAGTCGGCAACCCATACCGGAATTTGGTTTCCTGTTATGGGATGTACTGCTGTTAAACCTTCGATGGGCACGCCTGTTTTGTCTTTGTTGGCTTCTCTGTCTATTTCACTTTTTCTGGTGGATTTTGTTACATATTGTTCTATGTCTGAATTATTGTCTGCATATTGGGCAAATTCGGTAACAATTGGGTGTTCGGGGGCTACAACCATAAAAGTTGCTCCAAATATCGTTTCTACCGCTGTGGTAAATACGTCTAAATGCTGGCTGTCTGCGCCTAAACCTTTTAGATCAAAAGTTACAACCGTTCCTTCGCTTCGTCCTATCCAATTTTTTTGCATGGATTTTATTTTTTCTGGCCATTCTAATGTATCGGTTGATTCAAGCAATTCGTCGGCGTAACTTGTGATGTTAAAAAACCATTGTTTAAAACTTTTTTTTGTAACTAAAGGATCTTCGGCACCATCATGTCTCCAGCATCTTCCTGACACAACCTGTTCGTCTGCTAATACAGTCTTACAAGAATCACACCACCACTGGGCGCGTTCTGCTTGGTAGGCTAATCCTTTTTCGTAAAGTTTAGTAAATATCCACTGTGTCCATTTGTAATAGCTAGGATCGCTTGTATTAAACTCTCGACTCCAATCAAATCCTATTCCTAAATTTTGTAATTGTTCTTTAAAATAGGCAATATTTTTGGCTGTAGATTCTGCAGGTGGAGTACCAGTTTTAATTGCATAATTTTCTGCGGGCAAACCAAATGCATCCCAAGCTATATTTGTCATAGCGTTATAACCTTGTTGGCGGTAATATCTGGTTATTGCATCTGATATAGAATAGTTACGCACGTGCCCCGTATGAAGCCCTGCCCCACTTGGGTAAGGTAACATTGGTGTAGAATATAGCTTTTTTTTACTTTGGTCTTCTGTGACCTGATAAGTTTTTTGTTCTGCCCAAATCTGTTGCCATTTTGGTTCGATATCTTTTGGATTGTATCTGTTCATTATAGTATTCCTAGTAGTAATAATTATTTTGTTAATAAAATTTTAAAAGTAAATTTATACCCCTAAAGGAGATATGTTTGGCTATTTATATAACATTTGTAATTGGTCATTAACTTTTATTATACGATTTTAGCAATTAGAGCGCAAAGTATACATCTTAAAATTATAATTACTACCGATTATGGAGCAGAAACGTAAATGCCAGAAGACGAGCTGTCTATTCCTAATAAATGGCTTACTGTAACAAATTTATAGCCTCTTTGTGATAAATCGTTAGTAATCCCAGTTAATGCTTCTGTAGTTATGGCACGCGTATCGTGCATTAGTACAATTGATCCGTTTCTGACTTGGGAAGTTATTGACTGAACCGTGGATTCTATACTTGTACCTGTTCGCCATTCCTGTGCATCTACGTTCCATAAAATAATAGGCATTCCAACAAATTTTTGAATTAATGGATTTACCGATCCGTATGGTGGTCTAAAAAATTTTGCACTAACACCAATATTTAATAACGCTTTTTGAGTTGAATCTATTTGTTGTTTTATTAAAGTTGGATTCCTAAGTTTAATTAAATCCGGATGGCTAAAGGTATGATTTTCTATTTCATTGCCGTCGTTATATAGTCTTTTAACAATATCTGGGTATTGAACTACCCTATTCCCTAGAACAAAAAAAGTTGCTTTAGCATTTATAGATTTTAATTCGTCTGCAACTTTTAAAGTATTTATATTGTCTGGTCCGTCGTCAAAAGTTAAGGCAACGCATTTTTCTAACTTACAATCACTTAATACATTATTAACTATATTAAGTCGTGTTAAATAATTTTTTGTTAGTGTGCTTTTTTGATTCAGGGTCAATGAATCAGGGTATGTCTGATACAGTGAATTTTTAACGTTTTTGGCTATGTTTGGAACTAAATTAAGTTCTGAGTCTATATACTGTGTTTTAAAATTTATAAAGTCGTTTTTATAAAATCTTATCTTATAGTTTGGCAAAAATCCTACCTGTAGCGGTTGTCCTATTTTGGATTGAACTGCGTCTATTGGGATGTTTAAGATTTTACTAATTTCAGTACTATTATCTTGCGTAATATATACAACTGACCGTGAATTGTTAACTACCAACCAACTATGAAATTTAGTAATTACAGTTTTATTTGTTTTATAATCTTCTGATTCTAATGTTAAAGACACTGAACTTTCAGAAACGTAATCTAAATGTGAAGTAATAGTAAGCTGATTTTTAAAACCTTGCGGCAATAAACCTGTACCTACTTTACTTTTAAAATCTTGTACTTCACGTGTAATAAAATCATTAATTTCTGAGTTTAAGTCTTTATACTTAGTACTAGGAATTGATGCAAATATTTTGTATGAATCTGTAGATTCTGCGTAGGGTGCCTTAGATACTAATCCATAGTCCATTCCTAAAATCTTAAAAGGTTCGTCGGTTGTATCCATGGTAGATGCAACAATATTCGAAGATATAAAAGACATAATTGGCGCAACTAAAAATAATACTAGTAATGTGCGAGCATATTGTCTTGTTACATTTAGGTATGTCTGCATTTTGTTATATACATAATACAGCAACCACCAATGCAATATTAAATTTAAAACTGTTTTAAGTAATTGGTGTTAAACGATGTTTGTAGCTTATTTTTATTAAGGCTAGATTCTTCTGCATAATTTACTAAACTTGTGACTAGTTGTATTTTGTTAATACCTTTTTTTTGCCAGTTATGGGCATATAGTCCACCTGGCATTGGATTAATTTCGTTAAAAAATACTTCACGCGTAAGGCTGTCAATTAGCATATCTACTCTGGCAATACCTGTACAGCCGATGGTTTTATATACAGCTAAACCAAGAGCTTCTGCCTTATTGTAAAGTTCGACGTCTAATTGTGCCGGTATGGTACTGTAACCCTGAGAACCACTGTTTTTGCCACCTTTTTTACCACCCTTACCACCTTGCATATATTTAGTTTCAAAATCAAAAAATTCTTCTGACTTAATTTGCGGCTGTTCTAAAAATGCTGGAATTGGTTTTTGGTTTCCGATAATAGGTAATGTTACTTCTGTAAGATTACTAACACCTTGTTCTATGATTATTTTATCGTCAAAGTGCATTGCTACTTCTAGTGCATTTACTAAACCAGAATAATCATTAACTTTAGTAATACCTATACTAGAACCAAGGTGGGCAGGTTTTACAAATAATGGATACTTTAGATGCTTAATACGATCTAATACTTCTTTGCTGTTGTTTAGGTATTCTGCAGAAGTTGCCCAGACCCATGGCGTAGAAGCTATACCAGCAAATCCTGTTACCTGTTTTGCGATAATTTTATCCATAGCTATTGCACTAGCTGCAACACCGCAACCAACGTACGTTACTCCGGACATTTCTAAAAGCCCCATTAAGTCACCGTCTTCGCCGTGAGTTCCATGCATAGAAGGAAAAACTATGTCTATTTTTAGAGTGTTTTTACGGCGGTTTAATTTACTTGGCTTGATTAATGTTAAGCCGTTATTAATTAAAATCTGCAATTTAGGACTACTTTTTATTACGGATTCTATTGTTCCGTCAGTAAATGTGTTTATATTTTTAAACTTATTGTCGCTGTACCATGATCCATTTTTTGATACATAAACAGGTATAACTTTATACATTTTAGTTAGTTCGAGTGGTTTTATTATGCTAGATATTGCAGTTACTATCGATACGTCATGTTCTGCTGATTGCCCGCCAAAAATCACTGCTATTGTTTTCATGTTTATATTTTACTACTATCCGACAATACCATCATCATTAAATTATTATTTGTAGTTATCTGGCCAATCATTTTGCATCAATACAACGTCGCCGTTTGCTAAATATTGTTCGATGTTAGTGTAGTAATTTAGAGGATCATTCTCTATTATTAATTCATTTTTAAATCCAGCCTGATTTAAACCTTGGGTAATAAAATTAGTTACCGAATTATTCATCAATACTACTGTGTCAGGATTACAGTCTGCTATTAATTTGCCTATTTTTACGTGTATAGATTCTACTTCAGAACCTTGATCGACCAAACCTGGTGTTACGTATATTTTTTTAACTGCACTGAGTTCTTTTAAAAATAGCAGTCCTGCTTCTATGCCATCGATGTTTCCATTATAGGTGTCGTCAACAATCCATGCACCGCTAATTAAATGCCTTGGCTGCATTCTATGCTGATAAGGTTGCAATAAGGCTGTACCGGCCTCTATTTGCTGAACAGACAATCCTATTTTTTGTGCAATGTCTACAACTGCACAAATCGGGCCTATCATATGTAATCCTACAAGTTTTGTATTGATATTATACGTATTTTTTGTGCTATTTATTACAAAAGATAGTCCAGACACATCTGACACCACTTTTGATACTTTAGTATTTGTTAAGCCGTCACGGCTATATCCTATGTTATTAGATTTTATGTATTCTTTAGCAGGAATGCTTTCTGTGTTTACATATACCGAATCGTCAGACACGTTGTTGGTGGCGCTGAATATGTCAGTAGCTGCTTCTTGAAGTGAACTATACGCGTCAAGGTGCGCCGGCGCTATTCCTGTAATAATAGCTATGTCCTGCTTAAAGGTGTCGCTAAAATGTTTAACATCGCCAGGTTTACCTTCGCCAAATTCTACAACCAATACTTCTTCATCGCCTTTTAGCTTACGAGCAAAAAAAGCGTGGCTACTTGCAACATTTTTATTTGCTGGAGTTATTGCTACTACTTTTCCTTGCGACAAAACTGTGCCTAGCATTTCTTTCATGCTTGTTTTACCGTAACTGCCAGCAACTGCAATTTTTACAGCTTTAGTATTGGTAAAAATAATTTTTGATTCTTTGATTAATTTATTTTCTTTTGGATTACTTATCAGAATCTTAGCAATAACTAATGGAACGATAATTATAAAGGCCGTTAATATCGGAGTAATTATTAAAAGTATTATCGACATTACAATATTAAATACGTCAGATTTTATAAGTCCGGCGTAAGCCATATACACCGCTAAAATGTTTAAAAGCAGTATTAAGATTAACGAACACGATCTAAACAATAAGGCTGCTTTTGTGTTGTCTAGCTGTCGCCTGTACATAACACGCCCAAAGTTTTTAGTTCTTATTATCCACTTAATATAATTGGTTGGATTATATTCTACGTTTTGCAACATATAAGCAATAATTTTAGAAAACTTAAACGGGTTATATAAACTAATCATGATTTATCAAATTCTCTTATTAATTTGTAGACATCATCATAATACGATTGATGCACAAAATGATCAGCATTTTGTATGACCGTTAACGTCGAACCCTCTATAGATTGTTGCAAAAATTGACCGTATAGTGTGGGCGTAGCCATATCTAACTCGCCGTATATAAGTAGCGTAGGAATAGCAATTTTTTCTGCATCGTGCCTTATATCTTCTGAAACTATTTTTTTAAAAGTGCCTTGCATGTTTTCGGCTATTAAATAGTCAGAACCGATTTTATTATAAAAATTCTTTCTGATTGAGTTTTTATATTTACTTGGTAGCATAATCGTTGCAACCTTACCAACCTTTGCTAGCGTCCTAACAGTAGACTTACGGATTGAATCTTCTCGAACTCCGGCTGATGCTATTAAAACTAGTTTTTTTGGCTTTAAAATACCTTTACTTACCGCTTTTATCGCTATAGCACCGCCGTTACTATGTCCTATTAAAAGAGTAATATCGTTTGGCATTATAAATATTTTTTGAAGTGTGTCTCTGACAAAATTAGCGTAATCTAATAAGTTAAAAGATTTTTTAGGTGGTTGCGACCCACCAAATCCGGCAAGGTCAATTCTAATTACTGTATAGTGCTTTTCTAGGTCGGCAAGCAAAGAATCGAATGTGTGGTGTGTGTCCGCCCAACCATGCAGCAAAACTGCAACAGGACCTGCGCCTGACTTTTGGTACGAAACTATTAAGTTATTTACTACAATTTGCATAGTATTATTATATATACAATTCGTAAGTTAAGCGACCACTGTCTTTAAAATGCTTATTGTTACTGTAGTTTTTGTAAATTTTCTTGAAGTTCTGCCATAGTTAAGTAGTTTTGTGGAACGGGTGCTTTACTAAATACTCCGTAGTTTCCGTATGTTTCTACTTGGTTGTCTGTTTGTACGCTATAAAAATTGTTACTAGAAGGGTCTATAAGTATCGTAGCGATGTAATGTGAACCTTCTTTGTATCTTTCTGTATCAAGAGCAGGAAAAGTTCCGTACCCCATTAGATTGAAGTTTTTTTGCAAAAGAGTTACGTATTTTTTTAATTGGATGCTTACTGGGTATGCTATGTATTTTTTGCCTTCTTTTTCTATTACTGTGGCGTCTGCAAAATTTATTTCATAAGCACCGCTAGATCTAATTTCTTTAATAAAACTAGAACGAGTACCAGCGTCTAAATTAGAAAACGGCAATACTGTTACGTGGGGCTGTATGTAATTTAGTAGCAAGTTGTCTTTTTCTTGATTATTAGCAGCATCTGTCATTTTAGCCCAAACACCTTTAACAGATGAAAAATCGTATTTACTGCCATCTGCCTTAACTTCTGATGTATCTATATTTAAATAGCTAACATACTGTGCAGTAGGAGTAGTGATTGTTCTGGTAGATACGTTACTAAGTGTAGTTGCCGTCTTAGAACTTACTGTAGATATTTTATCTATAGAAGCTTCTATACCAAAGTTAAATCGTGTTTTTTCTATGTCTTTGTTGCCTGTTCCACCAGATTCAACTGTTTGTACTACACTTTTTGTACTTAGGTTATTATTCATCGCAATCCAAAATCGTCGTTCGTTTGTTAAGTAAAGTCTTTTATAAGCTACGTAGCTGCTAGTTACAAGTAATAATGCAGCTACAATACTGATTCTGACTGCTAGTTTTTTATAATTCCAGTTAGGTTTTTTTATGCGTAGCAATCTAATTGACGGTAATTTTTTCATAAATTTTTTCATATATGTATATTGTAACAGCATGAGCGCAACTGTCATTACCACTTTTATTTTTTACATCGTATCTGCTACAATCTAGGCTGGAAATATGGGCTAAACTAAAAAATAATTCCGGTTGTTTTTTGATGAGGATAAACTTAACTTTGGGTTACTATTTTTAGCAGTAATCAGCTAAAATATAACAGTAACAAGAAATAAACGTGGGGCTGTAGCTCAGTTGGCTAGAGCGCTTCGCTGGCAGTGAAGAGGTCCAGGGTTCGAGTCCCTGTAGCTCCACCATATTTAGTACCCGTCGCAAGACGGGTTTTAAATTTGAATATTTAAGTCTATTTTAACCATCTTTTAACGGATTTTACAGTAGGTAATAGAACTGGTACATTTTTTTTATAATTTAAATACTTTTGATCAGATCCCCATTTTTTATTTGCAGATTTTTCTAGTAAAGGTACTCCACTAACAAATAGCAGCAATGAAACGATATATAACGGACTTAGTAATGCCCACCAAAGTTGATTAGACACTAATGAAGAAACAACCGTAAGATACATTCCAATCCAAACCATCATTTCGCCTAAGTAGTTTGGGTGACGGCTAGCTTTCCATATACCCTGATCAATCCATTTACCCTTGTTTGATGCTTTGTTATTAAACGCATATTTTTGTGAATCTGCAGTTGCCTCTATAGTTAACCCTTTAATAAACAAGATTATACCTAAAATACTCAGCCATGTAATAACAGGTTCTTTTTGCATAAATGCGTATGATGCAGCAAGCAAAACTACAAATACTGTTGCTCCCTGTAGTATCCAAAATCTTAAAAATGCTAAAAAATTATCACGCATACCGTCAAAACGTACATCTTTTTTAATTTTATTTATGCGTATAAATAAAAACGTACCTAACCTAAATGACCACAGCAAAACTAAAACTAATATTATTTTATGCAGTGTAGTTTGTTCGCTTCTCATATAGCCACTAATTGCAACGACTGCAAATGTTACTGCATAGGATATATCTGTTACTTTGTCGGTTTTATAAATAAACGCAGGCACAAACATAATTAAGTTAATTGCTATTGATACGATAAATGTAAATAATATAAAGTTCATATGTTTATTATACTATATAAAAAAAGACCTACTCGTAGATCTTTTTTATATTTCGGACGTGCCCACCCAGGGCTCCCCGGGCTTTTTATTTTTTAAATTTTTATTTTGCTAAGGGAGCCGTTAGAACGCCCGAACTAAACTTATTTATAAGCTTATGGTTTAATTTTGTCAAGCATGTCGCGTATTTGTTGAAACGGCTTTACCTGTTTGTAATAGTGTTCAAATGTTGATTCGTCCATTTGGCCTAGTGTTAATTGCTGGCCATCAGGTATAAAAACGACGTTCCAACCAAAACCGCTATCGCCTATTGGAGCCAATGCTATTGCACCCCTTAGCTCACTTTTAAATACTTGCAAAGTAGTACCGTCATAATACGCAATCATAGCACCGGCGGTTGCGCCTCTATTAACAAAACTATCAGCAAGCGTACAAAGGCCCGTTACGTCAAGTTCTTGCAAAAACCACTTAATGTAGGTGCCTGGTAATTGTCCCATTGCATGAATAATTAAAGATGTGTCTTCGACTATTAAAGGACGCTTTGCTATTGCATATGCACCCTTGACTTTATGTACAACGACTTCACGTAAATCTAACTTTGGATTTCGTCCACATCAATTTTTTGATGCGGAATATCCAAACCAACCATCTTAGAAAAATACTTTGCTTTGTGGTCGTTACCCGTAATGTAAACAACCTCAGACAATGACATTACTTTACCAATAAAGTTGCAAAAGCAGAGCCTACAGCAGATTGATCACTGGCCGATTGTACAATAACGCGCCACTTGCCTGTAGTTTTTAATGGCACGCTAATCGTTAGCTTGCCATCTTTGTCTGTCATAGTGTCTGTTTTATAAAATATAGTACTACCTAGATTATTTGGAGCAGTGCTAACATTAGCAAATTCACCGCCACATTTACCGCCGCCAGAACCTATGCCAGTTCTAGATGAACTGCCGTTTGTGGATATTTCTCGTTCGCCATAAAACAAGCTGTACATATCTGTTCCGATGGAATTATTTATGCTGTAAATAGAATCGTCAACGACTTTAATAATTAGTCGCGATCCTACTGCTGAATTTGTAACGGTATTTGTTGCAATAGCTATATTTGCCGTATCACCTGCTGCATATTGTTGCTTATCGGCAGTTAACGATACAGTTACGTTCTTTGCTGCGTCCCGCACTCCAATAACTAAACCGTCATTTAAGTAGCTACCATCTTTAAAGTAACTAAATACCATTGTAAAACCTGGAGCAAGTTCGCTAGTAACGTTTAGCGTGTATGCATTATTACCTTGCTTTAGCTGTAATATTTCGCTGTGTAACACTCGTCCACGTTCGTATGTTACCAAAGCAGATACATCATAAGGTGAATGGATTGTCATTTGTGGTTTATCTCCTACATTAAGCACGTTGCCAATGCCCGAAACATCTAAGTTCGAAAGCTGTAGGTGACTATACACATTTAACGAATCAGGGTTTTTAACGTATAAATATTGCTTAGACTGTACTTTAATATTATTGGTGTCTGCAACAGTAACAATAACGCTTAAGTAGTCGTTTATATTTAGCCCACTAGAATTACCGTTAAGTTCGACAAGGCCGTTTCCGTCGGTAATGCCAGACGCAGAAGCGATTGTTTTTTCTGTGTTTTTTTGTGTCGCAGCGTCATAAGAAGATACGACAAAAGTCGCATCAACATTGACGTTTGCTGCTATTTTTCCTTGCAAATCGTAAATCACTACACGTGTCATAAGATCTTCGTTCGTTAAAAATACACGTTTTGCAGGAGCAAAATTTATATAATAACCGCCCTGGTGTACCACAGAAGACGCTGAAGTAGAAACAATTCCTGCTGTATCCTTTACTTGTACCGTTGCGCCTACTGCCTTGCTAGACCCTGCCGATAACTTGCTTACCGGTAAATCTGCAGTTGCACTACCACTAGAATCCAGTGCTAACGTTACGGTGTCAGCATTTCCATTTGTGTCGTACGATAATGACGTACCTAATAAATCTAGGTTAGACTCATTGTAAAGCGAGTCGCCTTCGAGGTATGGTTTTTCATACCACGACAACGTAACTGACTGATTTGCATATGCAGAGCCGTCTGATTTTTTAGCTGTTACTGTCACTTTTGGTATTTCGTTAGCCAAGTAACTTTGTTTATCAAACGCCGCCGTTAAAACGACCGACTTTACTTGCTTAGCAGTATTAACGATTGCAAATGACGCAACCGCGTAGTTGTCGACCGTGCGCAAGTCTACTTTGTTTGTTGATTCATCTGCATCTACCATAGCTGCTGTCACAGAGATATTAGCACTAATAATTCCGTTTGTGTTAATCTGGGCTGTAATTTGGCCAACTGATTGATTTTTTACAAATGCATAAAGCTGCAAGGTACGAGCGGTTGGCAAAGAATAATGAACATCGTTATCTAAGCGCACAAAGCCTGCTAACTTAGCAACATCGCCTGTTTTATATACCGGACGGTCTGTGTACGCATACGTAGTAAGAGTTTTTGATAAGTCTTGCTTTACACGAATGTCGGCAAAAGAATTAGGCATATTAATCGGAACAATCAGCTCTTCGCCATCTACTATCGCCACCGCACAATCCACGCGCGAACCAAATGGCGTAGCAAGTTGTGTAATACCCAAAAGATTGCCAGATTTAGTATCCGTAACCTTATTTTCTAAGTTATAAAGTGTAATTGTGCCCGTTTTATCTACTCCTGTTTTTGTATCTTTTGCTACCGCAAACAACATTTGGTCATCTTGTCTTACAAGTACGCCATTGTTACTATATAAAATCCAAGTACCACCTGTTTGTTCTCCGTTAGATGTTGATTCTAAAAAATACACACCGCTTGGCTGTTCTACGTCATAGGTGTCGTTATCTTTGTAATCTTTTTTGGTTGTTAGCAGTTTCATTGATTTGGTGTTAATTTGATTATTGATAAGTTTGTCATATGTAGAAGTAGATCCATCGTAAGCCACTTTTTTATAGGTATATGAAGCCAAAAACTCTTTAGCATCAGCCTTATACAAGTTAAGGGCATTGTTTGATATCGCATCTTTACCTGCAAGTATAGTAAAAGTTTCTTTTTGGTTAGCAGGAATACTAGTAAGGTCAGAATAGTAGTCCTTGTCCTGAAAAACTACTCTGTTATCTGGAATGGCCGTGCTAAAACTTAAAAAATAGTCAGCACCCAAAACACTACCGTCGGTGCTCTGAAACTCGCCATGAATCATTAGTCCTACAATGGCAGGTTGATCAAGTGGTTTTTTGGGCGTAAAGATAAGTTCGTTTTGGGAAGCGCCTTGCGTGTACGATCCTTCTATTTCTGGTGTGGTAAAAAAGTTGCCCGCTGTGTTGTCTGGCGAAACAGGATGACTAAACTTAAGTGAAATTTTATCTGTTGGAGATACACCTTGCTGATCATTAGAAGGAGTACTAGACACAACTACAAACGGTACAGGCAGTGCGCTAAAAAAAGTATTTGCGTCGCTTTGCGAAGAGTTGTTATTGTTTTTAACATATAGTGCGCTAGTGGTACCTAAGCCAACAATTACAATTACAGAAGCGATCATTAATATTTTACCTTTTTTGGAGGTTGGTAATTTAAATAAACGATTAAAAAATGAAGGTTTTTTAGAAGTAGTAATATCTGCCGTACTAGAAACAACTGGCCCACTAGTCCGTGCATCGTCATCTAACATTGGTTCGGCCGTAGCCGTTGGTTGTTTGTTAGTTTTAAAATCGTCGTCTACAGATTCGGCCGGTGGTGCACTTGCCGTTACTACGTTTACTTTAATGTCAGTTTCGCTATCGTCCAATGCATTATGAGGTAGTTCGGTAGCAGCATTATCTTGATTAACATCAGAACTAGTTTGCTCTTCTTTCATTCCAACCCTTCTTTATACTGCTTATTGTAAAGTATTATTCATAATATATACAGTAGGTTTTATACACCAATAATCGAAAGTAGTGTTGTTTCGTCAATAACTTCGGTGCCAAGTTTAATAGCTTTTTCAGCTTTGCTTGCGCCTGCTTTTTGGCCCATGACCAAATAGGTAGTTCCCCTCGCCACACTTGTCTGAAAAGTTCCACCTAATGCGCGTATTTTTTCTGCGGCAATATCGCGGCCCATACTAGTTAAACTACCTGTTATTACAAAACTTTTTCCTGTTAACGGTCCGCCGACAATTTTTACATCTTCTGGCCATACACCAAGTGATTTAAACTTAGTTATTAAAATCTTGTTTTCTTCATCGTCAAACCACAAAATTATAGACTCTGCTACGATTTCTCCTACGCCGTTTACGCTACGCAAATCTTCGTAAGATGCAGTACCGATCGTATCAAGTCGTTTAAATGTATTTGCTATATCAATTGCAGTTTGTATGCCTACATGCCTAATACCCAACCCAAACAAAAATCTTGCTAATTGGGGCGTTTTTTTTAGTTCTATAGCATCTACTAAATTCTGTGCCGAAAGTTCTGCAAATCTATCTAATTTAATCAATTGATCTTTTGTTAATGTAAAAATATCCGTCATATCTTTAAGCAAATCTGCATCTACAAGGGCAGATATGTTTTTTTCTCCTAACCAATCAATATCTAAAGCGCCCTTACTTGCAAAATGTTCTAGTGATCTTTTTAACATAATAGGACCAGTTGCACCTTTTACGCGGTACACCACTTCGCCTTCTGGTCGTTCAAATTCTAGTTCGGGAAACTGACGATTAAGTTCAACTGTATATAAAAATGTTTTAGCAGATTTAGGTCTAAGTTCTAGTATTACTCTGTCTACCTGAGGAATAATATCGCCCGCTTTGTATATAACTACTGTATCGCCTATCCTAATATCTTTTCGCGCGATTTCGTCAGCATTGTGTAGGCTTGCATGCTGAACAGTTGTTCCGGCAACGGCTACAGGATCAAACACCGCAACCGGCGTAGCAGCACCTGTTCGGCCGATACTAATTACTATATCTTTTACAACCGTAGTTGCTTCTTCTGCTGGGTATTTAAACGCAATTGCTCCACGCGGGTTTTTGCCAACACTTCCGAGTTCTTTATATAAATTTCGGTCATTTAGTTTAACTACTAAACCGTCGGTATTAAAAGGTAGATTATGTCGTTTTTGTTCCCACTCATTAATATAGTCAATTACTTCTTCTAAACTAAACAAAACTCTAGATTCGTGATTTGCGGCAACTCCAAGTTCGTTAATTATTTTGTAGGCATGTCCATTCGTAGGAACTTCAGAGGGTATTTGACGCAATATATCATATGCCCTAAACATTAAAGGCCGATCTGCTACAAGCTTTGGATCCAGCTGTCTTATTGTACCTGCTGCTAAATTTCTGGGGTTAGCAAATAATGGCAAACCTTCTGATTCTCTTTTATTATTAAGAGCTTCAAAATCTTTTTTATACATCACTATTTCGCCGCGTATTTCTGTTCTACCTTTTACAAAATCTTTTGTTAGGTTTGTGCTTCTTAATTTATACGGAACATTTTTTATTGTTAAAACGTTTACTGACACATCTTCTCCTATTTGTCCGTCTCCTCTTGTGATGGCCTGCAAAAATACTCCGTCTTGGTACACCAATGCTACGCCGAGTCCATCCATTTTTATATCACAAAAAAACTCGTGTCGTAATCCAGGAATTAATTTATCTGTTCTTTTAAGCCATGCCTGAATATCTTGCTTGTCAAAAACGTCATTTAAGCTAATCATGGGATCGCTGTGAGATAATTTTTTAAATTTATCCAATGGTTTACCACCTACTCTTTGCGTGGGACTATCTGGTGTAATAATATCTGGATATTTAGCTTCGATCGTTTTAAGTTCGCCCATTAATCCGTCATAAACGGCGTCGTTTACTGTTGTTTGGTCCAGCACATAATATTCGTAGGCATACTGAGCAAGCACACTTTTTAGCTCATCGTAGCGTGCCAATTTGTCCATAACCTAAAGTAATTCCTTATAAATTGTAAATAAGTAAGAATGTAAAAATATTAAACTAGCTAGGGTTAAAACAAAATAAAGCCAGGGTGCAATTATTGGCACAAAATATATTGCAGGAACTACAATTAAAATCATTAATAATAATGCTAGCAAAGGTAGCAATAATAGCTTTCTAAATAAACTCAGCCGCCTAGAAAAAACTAAGTTCCTAGAACTTCTAAGAGCTTTCATAGGATTCATGTTGGGTAGCGTAACCACATATAGCGCAAAAATAGACGAACATATCATATAAACTGATAGTAATATAAACAAACCTAGCAATATTGCCCAAATAAATTGCTCTGCAAAAGTTGCTGCAATTCCACCAGAAATAACTATTCCGTACACAAAAACGCCTAATAATGCAGGCGTAAGTTGTAACATTAATGCCATTAACACTAGTAAAAAAGGTACTAACGGGTACATTCCACCGTACAATGCAGCTTTTGCTGTTGGCTTATTACCCGCCGCTGATTGTCTAAATACCCAAATAATAGCTAAGCTAATTACTATAAATAATATTGATTGATAAATAGCCGCGGTTTCTGATCCTGTAGTAGACGAACTACCTAGTAGAGAACCAAAAATTGCACTAACTAATGGTAAGCCAGTCATAGATCCGTCAAAAGATCCCGAAATTGATTGTTTAAGATCGGCTATGTTTAAAGGTGACGTAAATCCATGCACAAGTACAAGGTTTACCAGAGTATAAACAAATAAAATTCCTAATAATGGTTTTTTGTTTATTATTAATAACTTAATCGACTTTTTAAATATTCTTAATCCCCCTGGCAATGATCCTGCAGGATGTGGAATTTTTTTACTTAACTTAAAAGAACTATATTTTGGAGATTTTCTTTTGCGACTAGCGGTGTCATTAACAGTAATACTAGCTTTTTTGTTTACATTTTTAGATTTAGTAGACTCTTTTTTAGTAACAGCCATTTATTTATTTAGAACCTATCATATTGCGTAAAATACGAATTCTGTCGTCTATTGGAGGATGAGTACTAAGCAAACTACTCATAGATTTACCTTTTAATGGATTAGCTATAAAAAAATGAGCGGTGCTAGTATTTTGTCTTTTCAAACTAGAACCACCATCACGTATTTTTTCTAATGCGCTAGCTAGGCCTTCTGGGTAGCGAGTTGTTAGTGCACCTGTTGCATCTGCTAAATATTCCCTTTTTCTGGAAATAGCTAATTGCATAAAAGTTGCAACTATAGGAGCTAAAATTAACGCAGCTATAGCAACAACCATCATTATAGTATTGCCCGAACTATTGTCGCTACTATCGTCCGACGATGAACCACCCCAAAAACTTATTCTTAAAAATATATCGGCCAATAAGCTTATTACTCCAACTAATGCAAAAGCCAACATACTTACACGAATGTCATAGTTTTTTACGTGTCCGAGTTCGTGCGCCATTACACCTTGAAGTTCTGTGTCTTCTAGTATGTTTAGTAAGCCAGTAGTAATTGCCACGCTGGCATGTTCTGGGTTCCTGCCTGTTGCAAACGCATTTAATCCAGTATCTTCTATTATATAAACCTTAGGCGTAGGCAAACCGTCTGTAATTGCTAGGTTTTCTATAATTCTGAATAACCTTGGGTTGTCGGATTTTTGTATTTGTTTTGCACCGTTAATAGTTAATGCAAGCGCAGAAGAAGCAAAAAAGCCCCATAAAGAATAAGTGACTGCAAAAATAATCGAAAACATAAATATCGAAGGATCTTTGTAAACGCTAGTTAAAATCCATGCTAATACACTAATTAGCACAAAAAAACCAAACATTAGATAAACAGTTTTACGCTTGTTAGCGGCTATTTCGTTATACATTTAAATTTACTATAAATTAAAATTTTACGTCTACAGGTTTTTGAATAGTAGCGTTTTCTGATGCTTCTACTTCGTAAAACTCGCGTTGGCCAAATCCAAGCATTTTAGCAAAAATAACTGCAGGAAACACACTAATCTTGGTGTTTAAATCACGAACAGAGCCATTATAAAAGCGTCGTGATGCTTGGATTTTGTCTTCGGTATCTACTAGTTCTGCCTGTAGTTCTTGGTAATTTGTACTTGCCTTAAGATCTGGGTAGGCTTCTGCTACAGCAAATACACTTTTAAGTGCACCTGTAAGCATATTGTCTGCTTCGGCTGTAGCTTTTACGCTGTTACCTGCATTTAAAATAGCGGTTCTGGCTTCTGTAACTTTAGTAAAAACGCCTTCTTCGTGCTTTGCGTAACCCTTTACTGTTTGTACCAAGTTAGGTATAAGGTCTGCGCGTCTTTTAAGTTGGACCGTAATATCGCTCCAAGCTTCGTCTACTCTGATTTTAGTTTTTACTAATCCGTTATAAATAGCTACTAAAGCTATTACCAATACGTTTGCGATTGCCAAAATAACTACTAACATATTTGCCTCCAATTTATACCTTATATTATAGCACTTTTGACTAGTAAAATACTGCTAAAATTACTTTATATATTTTAGTTTATTAGATCGTGATTTTGTGGTGACAATAATACGTCATGAACGTTTCGTTCCAAAAAAGCTTGTAATAGCTTTATACCTACGGGAGTTAAAAAATAAACTTTTTTGTCTGGTCCAGAGGCATTAGGCATAAGTTTAAAGTTAACTATATCTGCATCGTTAAATCTGCGTAATGCCCTGTACATACTTTTGTCGTCGGCAATTATAGTACCGTTTGTACTCTTAGTAATAAAATTCTTTATGCGCACCATATGTTTTGGACTATTTTTAAGAGCCAGTAGTATCCAAAGTGTTAGCTGGGCTTTTTTGTACACATCTTCCCAACCTTCTAAAAGTTTTTGTTCATAAGAATCAAGTAAAGTAGACATCGTTAATTAGAGAATATTTTACGTGATTTTTTAGTAGTAATTGTTTGTTTTAAGATATCAATATTAAATTGCTCTGGTGATTTACCGGTGGTTGCGTAATAATAAACCGCTGCAGTTACAATTGATGTTAAAGTAGAAAATATTAAAGCCACAACAACAAAGCCAACCCAAGATAGAACTAAAGCTACAATTATAGCTAACGAACTAGAGGCTCCAATGACAGTTGTTAAAGCGCCAATAGCACCTGAAATTATCATAACCATTAGTATATAAAAGAGTGCAAATACGCCAAAACCAAACTGGGCAATAGCGTTTTCACCCCATACTTTTTTAACTATATTTACAGATTGCTTTGTTGCTTCTATAGGACTCAAATTTTCGCCACTACTCATGATCGCAGGAATAGAAAATATGTTTGCTATAGCCCATGCAGCGTTAAATATGTATGCAGCTATTACACCTGCAAAAGGTAATCGTTCTTCTAGTATTCTAAAAATCAAACCAATAGTAGCGGTAAAGAGACTATAAAAAAATAGTGGCTTTATCTTAGATTTAGCACTACTCAAAGACGATTTTATTGTTGGATTTTCTCCGTTAAAGCGCTTGGTTGCACCAGAAAATATTGCAGCACCAAAATATGTTGCCACAAAAGATATTAATACATATCCTAGAACTAAAGCAAAGAAAGGGTATACGCCATTAATGCTACCATCATTAGTAGACGAGCCTACAAATATACTGATGATTACAGCAATAGATACGGCAAATATTACTAATACGCTCCACATCATACTTAATAATGGAAGTATCGACAGTTCTTTGTCGGCTTTAAGAGTAGCATAAGATGCGTTCATTAATAATCTAGCTCGTTTAAAATGACTAATTTTCTTTTCTTGCATATATATTCCTTTAAGTTGTATACCTACAGTATACTACCAATGGTATACATGTCAAGTATTTTTTATATTTTTGTTAATTGCAAGAATTGATAAGTACGTAACTTTTAAATTAAAAAAACTACCTGCTACGGTAGTAATATTAAATTGGTGCGCGAGAGAGGACTTGAACCTCCACAGGATTGCTCCCACAGCCACCTC
>JBAXHY010000007.1:0-29601 GCA_037138655.1 bacterium
ATAATTAGTAAAATCATTTAAAGATTTATTATGCTATAATTTGTTGAATAAGGGGATTTTGCACACTATGACAGCAGCAAGCGTACCGGAATTAGATTTTACGATCGTCCGTAACTTTGAAATGATGCATCCACATCTTATTGATCAATCTGTTGACGTGTATAGAAATGCTTTCCTGCATCCACCGTATAATGAATATTTTTCAGAGGAAACAGCCCGTAACGCTCTTGGATTTATTTTTGAACAAAAAGGCCACATGGTGGTGGGTAGCCTTATAGATATAGGAGTTGTTGCATTAGCAGCTGGTTACTATAAAGATGGCGGTCTATACTACATTGAAGAACTTGCTGTTGACCCAACATTACAGGGAAAGGGTTTCGGAAAATTAACACTACGGCATCTTATGCAGGCTATAGATGAAACTGGACCCTCCCGATATGGAATTCGAACCAACGCCGAAAATACACGCGCTATAGCACTTTACCAGCAATTAGGATTCTTGCTTGAACCCGTCCAAGAAGTAGTAGTTCAACAGCGAACTAACGGCAGGATAGGGATTGATAACCGAGTACATTTAACTAAAAAAACCGAGGCAAGGAATGAGATGCAAACAGAATTAAAAAGAATGGTAGTTGTATATCCTTCCGGAAATACAACTGCGGTAGTATTCGATCAACTATTAGACACTGATCGAGAAAGTCTTAATAGGCGAATAATGAACGCTTGGGAACGAGATAATCCCGACATGCCAGAGATTGCTATAGAACAATGTTGTTTTGTGACCAAAGCAAGTGACCCAGATTGTATTGGCAAAGTTGAGATGTTTGGTGGTGAATTTTGCGGAAATGCTACTAGAAGCGTTATCCAATTACTCACTGGTGGGAAAGACTACGTTGGTAAAATTGAATCTTCGGGTGTGGATTTTCCTCTTAATTTTGAAGTAAAAGATAGAATTATATCTGTAGAAATGCCCTTACCAAGGAATGATGAAGAAAATGTATACTTAATTGATGAGGGGATTTTTGTACGCCTTGATGGTATCGTGCACATGGTCGTTAACGATACGCGAATTCAGGCTTCGAATACTCCGCGAAAGATGTTAATAGAGCTACGTGAAAAATATAATTTAAACAGCGAACCGGCTGTTGGCGTATGTTTTTTTAATGAGGTTACAGAGAAGGCAGATTTTGCAGTCTGGGTAAGGGACGTAGATACTATATTTGACGAGACAGCCTGCGGAAGCGGTACTTCCTGTATAGGTGTAGCAATGTCATTCCTCCGCAAAGATGACGTAAACATTAATGTCATACAGCCTTCAGGAAAAGGCATAATAACAAAAGCGCACTTCAATCCTGATATCGACAAGGTATCATTGTCGCAAATATCTGGCACAGTCGATTACCTCTTTGATGGGAGTTATAAACTATAGATGAAAAAAAGTGAAATTTACGACTTGCTTGCTAGTAAGATGGTCCTTTACGTCGATTTAATTGACATTCCTGTGCGTGAGAATAATGAAAGCTTAGTCAAAATAGTAACCAGCGATTTGATTAAAACGCGTCAAATAAATCCGACCAATATGACAGTATTAGATAGTGACATATATATACGTGAATCTGTAGCTGAAAGACTATATAGAGTGGCAGAAAATCTATATGCTGTTTCTAAAAATATGTCTTTAGACGTAGTATACGGGCATAGATCACTTAAGGTGCAGACTGAATTATTTGAAAAATACAAAAAGGAGTACTCGAAACAGTACAGTGGAGTAGAACTATTGGAAGCGGTACAGCGGAGTATAGCCGTACCCGAGGTAGCAGGTCATCCTACAGGTGCTGCAGTTGATATAAGGATACTAAATAGGGGCGTACCAATAGATATGGGCACGGACATTTGGGAATTCATTCCAGATTCTTATACGTTTTCACCATTTATAAGTAAAGAAGCGTGGAATAATAGAAGGCTGCTTAGAGACCTGATGAAACATGATGGTTTTGCGCCTTATGATGGGGAATGGTGGCATTTTTCGTACGGAGATAAAGAATGGGCAAAATACTATAACAAACCTAGAGCACTATATAAACAGGTAGAAAAATAGCAGCTGTTAATTCGCTGCTATTTTATTATAAATTATTCAGTTTATTTTTATTTGTTGTTTAAGGAAGCAACTTTATTTGCAAGCTCTGAATTAGGAACTTCCGTCTGTTCACCTGTTTCTAGGTTCTTCAGAATTACAATATTTTTACCTACTTCGTCTGTTCCTACTATTAGTATGTGCTCAACTCCAAGTTTATCGATTGCTTTAATCTGTTTACCAAGTTTAGCATCCTCATACACTAGTTCTGCAGCTATACCTGCCTTTCTTAGGCCCTGCACAATAGCAAAACGCTCTCTATCAACCGTACCGTCGACCTTAGTAACATAAACTTGAGTCCTAGTTTTGATATCTTTTTGGACCCCTAGTTGACGCATGGCTTCCATAAGTCTATCTACACCAATAGAAGTGCCTACTGCTGGAGTATCGGGGCCACCTAATTGTTCTATGAGTTTATCGTATCGACCACCACTACATACACTACCAATACTAGGCAAATCGGTAAGTGTCGTTTCGTAAATTGTCCCAGTGTAATAACTCAGTCCACGCGCAATTGTCTGATCAAATACAACGGATTTTTCGCTGTACCCTGAAAATGCAAGTGTGCCAAGTATAGAAGAAAGACTCCCTATACCCTCATCTGAGTTCTCGTTTTTAACTAGCTCTGACACTTTTAATAATTTCTGCTCTGTGGTTCCGTCTATACTTAAGAAATCATCAACAATTTTCGCTGCAGAAATACCATGAGCCTCTTCTATTTCTGCAACGACAGCTTCTTGACCAATTTTATCAACTTTATCAATTGATCCTATTAGGCTAAGAAAACCTTTTTTATCTGTAATGCCACACTCTTGAGCTAAGCCGTCTAGTAATCTTCTGTCGTTAACACGAATTACAGCACCCACACCGATCGCACTCATTGCGTCACTCATCATCGCTATAACTTCACTATCAGCTAGATAGCTAGAACTACCTACGATATCTGCATCAAATTGTGCAAATTCTCTATATCTACCCGCTTGAGGACTTTCGCCCCTCCATACCTCACCAAGTGCAAATCTTTTATAAGGCTTAGGTAGTTCTTGACCATATTGCGCTACAACTCGTGCGAGTGGAACTGTGTGATCATATCGCATCGCGACATCTCGTCCGCCATTATCTTTAAACCTATACATAAGACCTTCACCCTCGTCTCCGTATTTTCCAGTAAGTGTCGCTAGTCGTTCAAGCGCTGGAGTTTTAAGTGGTACGAAGCCGTATGTACCATATACTTCTTTTATGGTATCTAGAACATCGTCCCTCGGCAACATTTGTTCTGCGAGCAAATCTCTGAAACCTGACATTGGACCTTGTTCTTTAGCCATTTCAATACCTCTTTATTGATGCAAGAATATCATTTTTACAGATAAGAGTCAATTAAATTAAGTTATTATACAAAATTGACTATAATAATAGGAAGTTTTATAGTAATATACAAATTGTACATACTTTTTGATAGTACAATCGCACTAAGTTATACGTAAAAGGAGTAAAACAACATGAGTGAAACGGGTCTATTATTTACAAGAGCATATTCTCAGCAGGCAATGAGTGGGCGTGTTGATGAACTAACTGATATATATCAGTATGCTTTTGCACAGGCACCTTGGAATGAAGTAGGGAAATGCGCAAAAAATGAAAAGACGCCAACTTGCCCAGATGGATTTAGCGCCCTACAGGTTGGATCTTTTTGTACTGCATGCGAATTGATCGTAGAACAACCTGCGTATTCAGATGAAGAGCTAAGAAAGAAGTTTACTAAACCAGAAGATGCTGAACATCATACAGTTTGGTATTTGGAAGAAACTGGTGCCGGCAAAATAAGTCTTGCTGTACTAGCACGAATCACGACTGCACAAGGTCTACGCAATATAGCGTTTGAAAATAACAAACCTATGCAAGAATGGATAAGCAGTAAATACAATAACCCCGGACAGAGCGTAGTTTGGATAGAAGACATTTTTGCCGATACCTCGATCAGAGAAAGCGGAAATCTTAAAAATTTTGGTGATATGTGCCGACAAATCGCTACCGGGTCAGGCGAATCAAGCGAGATTGCAATACGAACACTAAACCCTAAAGTAGTCAGTGCTGCTAAAAGAGATTTTGGTACAAAATGCAAAATTTATGATCCTGTATTCAATGAAGTTCCAGACCGGGGTAGATTTATAAAAATAGCAGGTCTGTAGTTTAAAAGTTACTTTTAGGAAGCCCTAAAATTTACGCTAACACTGTAGTGATAAATTCTAGTTGGGATCACCAAATTAAAAACGCCAGCTTGTCTGGCGTTTTTAAATTGGTGAATTCTGACTAACGAATAATTATTTAGTTTTAGGCCAAGTACTGCGGTCGTAACCCGTTACATCATTACGCATTTGAGTAAGTATAGCTACTATTCTAATTGCATCTCTATCTGTAATTTCGGTTTTTTCGGCTTTGCCCCATGCGTCGGCATTAAATCCACCTTTAAAGATATTATGTTCGGATTTATCGTCCGACACCAATACTGGTGTCATTTCGCGTCCAAATACGATTTCACCAAACCCTTTGGGAATTTCTCCTTCATTTATTACTAAACCATCACTAGGAATAAGCTCTGAGGCATCTGTTAAAAATGTTACGATAAGCAAATCATGATCTGCATCTGATTTATTTGCTTTTGTTTTATATAGCCCCCGTATGCTAATAATGCTATCTATACATTCTAAAATCACTTCATTGCGTGGTATGCGTCCGCCTTGTTCTACAGGTGTGTATTCGCCCCACACCTCGTCATCAAATTCTAGCTCACCGTCTTTATCACATACTTCTGCAGATAGTATATCTGGTACTCCTGGTCCAAATTCATATGCAGCTACTTTGTCGGCTATATATTTATAAATCTCTGCAACTTTAGGATATGCTGTGTCGCGTGGACGTAGTCTGTTAAAATTGTCGGGTAAATATTCTGAAAATGAATCGTCTTTTGGGTATGTCATATATTGGTATATAACAGCATTTTAATAAATAAATGTCAATATACTAAGCAAATAATCATACGATTACGAGTACGAATTTAGATGAAAACCTTAAATAAAAACTAAACAAATATGTATAATAATATAATGCTTACAACCCTCGCAGCAACTGCCAACAAAGTATCTCAAAGTTATGATGTGCCATGGTTTATGTACGCCATAGTTATAGGATCATTATTTGGATACGCGCTAATCGAGGCGCATCACACCAAAAAAGACCACGTAATTAAGTTTAAAGAAGCCCTACACTGGTCAATAATCTACGTCTCGTTAGCACTTCTTTTTACGGTTCCTGTATTCATTTTCATTGGTTCTCATGCTGCAGGAGAATACCTAGGTGCTTGGGCAATAGAAAAAGCTTTAAGCCTAGACAATCTTTTTGTGATAGGTCTGATTTTTACAAGTTTTAAGGTTAGCCCAAAACTAGAACGGCGTATGTTGAACTACGGTATTGCTGGCGCTATATTCTTTAGGTTTATATTTATTGTTGCCGGCACAGCACTATTAAAACGATTTGAATGGGTAGGTATATTCTTTGGTCTAATTCTGATGCATGCCGCCTGGAAAGCACTCCAAGAAGCCAGAGGCGGTGGAGAACGAGAAGAAAAAGTAGAAATTACCGAAAAATGGATGTGGAAGACAATCACAAGGGTACTACCTGTCTATCCTGAATTTGTTGGTCATAAGATGACGGTAGTAAAAGACGGTAAGCGCATGTTGACGCTTATGGCGGCTGTTGTACTGCTTATCGAACTAACTGATATCGTATTTGCTGTTGATAGCGTACCGGCAGTGCTTGCTGTTAGTCCTGATAGGTTCATTGCGTATTCGAGTAACGTGTTTGCATTGCTGGGTCTGCGTGCACTGTTTTTTGTCTATCAGTCAGTATCTGGCAAGTTCTGGGCGTTGTCCTGGGCACTGTCCGGTATCTTGGCCTGGATTAGCTTTAAGATGATAGCAGCACCATTAGGGTTACACATAAATATCGCTGTTAGTTTGGCTGTATTGTTTACGTTACTAGGTGGCAGCGTAGTAGTTTCTCTTAGATGGCCAAGAGAAATAAAAGAGCACCCAATCCACATTGCTAAATAAAGGTAATACTGACATTACTATTTGTAAATTAACCAAATTTAAACAAGTTAGATTCCGCTTATTACTGTCTTAAATAAGATAAAAGAAAAAGTACTAACAAACCCATAATATTTAGTTACTACTTTGACCTATACTTTATTGTGATTGATTATTATTAAAGCCAGGTATTTGGTCCGCAAGATCCATCTGATTGAATTTGAGTGTTTAAGTCAGGAATCCAACCGTCTTTTTCTTGGCGCCATACGCTCCAACGAGAAGCCGCAGGTGCATCTATAGTAATGTTAGATATAACACGTCGTGCAACTGCTTGTTGGCGCACATTAACGCCGTCTGCCTGAACTAAAATCTGATTAACTTTATCGTTAGCGACCGTATTAACAGATATCGTTAAAGAACTGTCTGAACAGCTCACTATTGATGAAGCTTTTGTAGATACGACACTTACTGGGGTAGTTGTTGTATTGTTAGATCCACGAGCATATACTCCCGGCACTAAACTTAATGCTAATCCTGAAACAGATACTGCTACTACAGCAAACGACTTAGCACTAGCTAGCCTTTTTGCAATTGCGCCACCTGCACGTTTATTGTGTTGATAAACCACTTTATAATTCTCCAATTTAATATTGTTACAACATTTATAACGAATGAAATTATAAAATGTTACATAAATATATTATTGATATGAATTTTATTAATTTAGGTTTAGAATGTAACGAATATGAGTGAACGTGATATTAATTTTGATTATGTGCTTTCGTTAGCCGATGAATATGAAATGCATCACCAGTTGGAAGAAATCGCAGTTGAGTTATTGGGCAAACCAAGCGAATACTCTGCACGCGAAATGCGCGAAAACAGGTTATTAAGTGGTGACTACGCTAAAATAAGCCGCACTACCATCAGAAACGCCGGTTATGTTATGGGTTATTCAACCTTACTTGAACTTTTTGTCCCAGAAAAAACAGTATACGACGCAGAAACTGATGGACCTTTATTGGATATGGACGACGATAATTACGACGAAGATTCAGACGATATATTATGTTACGAAGGACAGAGTTATTCTTTAACATTAGACTCTTACAGCACATCACTATATAAAGCACAGGGTTTTGGAGCATTAAATATCAATATATTTGGTGACGCAAGATTATGTTTGATTGGTACTTTTGACAGTGAAGAAGGCGAACCCAACAGCTCGGAAGCAGAAATAGTCGCAGAAATGGTTTCTCCGCTGAATGTAATCCTTGCAAGTGATGTATTAAGACTTTACGACGCCAGAGACATTCTTAGATCTAATATATAAATAAATGTTATTTAGATAAATAGTCGCAAGAAGTGTTTAGAAATCCGTCTACAAAATGGTTTATTTGTTCGGTAGTTTGTAATGGAAATTCCGATATTTGATCATCGCCTAGTTGTTGACCATTTGCGTCGACTAATGGGTCTAGCTTTAGAAAAGCTGTATCATTTTTTAAAAATAATTCGATTGATTTTGGGTTAACATTTTTGTGCGATACTCCTGCTGGCTCGCAAGAAACTACCAACTTTTTGGCACCATCTATAACGTCTATAGTTATTGCATCTTGGTCAAATCCTCGACCACGTAACAATCCTTCGAGTTTAGAACTTTTGATTTCTTCGTTTTTTGCTTCTATATTTTTTATTGCAAAGTACGATAAAGAAACTAATCCTAAAATTCCTGTTCCTACTAATGCCGCTTTATATAAGCGATTTTTGTTTATTGCTGATTCTACTTCTTCTCCGTCATATAACGGATTAGGGGCTTCGTATTGTGTCATGTTTAAACTCCATGCATTATTAATAATAAGCACGCGACCATTGCGCATATCCTAGAATGTTTGAATAATTTTGTCAAGCGCTTGACAATTATTTAAATGAGGTTTAATGTAGGCTTACAATTTAGCACACAAGACTGTGGGCGCTGAAACGGAATCTGTATATGGTCACTTAGATTCCGCCGAGCCACTAGTGAAACCGAACAGTCGAACTCTTTTACGATAAGTAAATAGCTCGACGGGTAACCAGTCGAGCTTTTTTGTAAACACAACAATACAAATCTAAAACAAAACGTTATCGCTACTTATGTGTAGTAGAAGTTTTTAACTTAACTAAAATAACGCGACCAGCCGAGTTTTGGACTAACTACAGCTACTGCACTTACGTGGCGGTGAACCTTTTAACCATATTTGGTAAATAAATTAACAGTTTAAAAACTTTATTTAATGCAATAAACCAGGAGAATAAGATGTTACCAGGTGAACGACAACCAGAAAATACCAGCATAATTGCCGGTGAAAATAATATTAACCCTGACAATTTTCCAAAACTTAAAGATTCAGGAGAAATATCTAAGAGAAACCTATTTGGAATCATTTGTGGAGGCGCGGCGTTAGTAGGAACGCTATATTTTGCTAATCGTATTTTAGAAGAAATTCATGTTCCTAAAGTAGATATTAGCCTAGGCGAAATAGGTGCCAAGCCGCCAGTAATAGAAGCCGCAATAGACCCCTTAACTTACGAAGTAGAGGGTACTTTTGAGATGATAGCTAATTCACGCGTTGGAGTAGCTGTGTCGGTAGAAGGCCATAAAGACGGCGCTTTGTGGGGATTTTTTGGACTTACAGATGCTACATACAGCAAAAAAATATTTGGGGATTTTTTACTTGCCACCGACAATGCCAAAATTAACAGTTCATTGGTTGTCGAAAAACAAGGAGATAAAATCTTGGGAGTCAGTGCAACATTAGATGCACTTGATGTTTTTCAGCCACGTGTAGATTTTGCAGATTACCGCAACCAGATTGATCTTAATGCAAAAGACTCTAAAGAACAGATCGATAAAAAAATCGAAGAATATCTAGCCGACGGATCGCACCAAGACCCAACAGGCGGTTTTGACTGCGGAATGTGTACAAATGATTCTGTAGAATTAGTTAACGGCGCGTATTTTTTGACTCAATTTGCTTTAACAGTAGATGCAAGACAGCCAGACATAATTGCTGATGCGACAGAACGTTACCGCAGAAATATGATTCAACAACTTTCTGTGCAGTATGGCATTAGTCCTGCATTAATTAATGTAGATATAAAATATCCAACAGGAACCGATCCTTCACGTCCTCCTACTCCAGCCGAAGTATCAAAAATATATAAAGACAGAATCCAAAATGCCTACGACGAATCTTTTACTACTGCGGGTGATTCAGTTTTTGACATAAAACCAGAACTTCGTAAAAAAGACGACGGCTCAGAATATGTATACACAAAGATGCACGGTGGGGCAGAGCTTACAATCGATTTAAGTGGAATTAATTATTCACCAGAAATACGGGATTTAATTTTACAAAACATAAAAGAAAACGGTACAGAAGTTGCTTCGAATACAGATATAACAAATGACACAAAAGATACAATTGTAACCAAAATAACAGTGCCAATGCATGGACCGCTAAATCCTGACTTTACAACTACTACAAATATTTGGCAGGTACAAACGTATCAAACAGGCGGATAGTCACAAATAGCAAATAGTCGATTTACTACATAATAAGGAGAAAATTACATGGCTTTAGACAATCAATACATCACAGAACTTGAACCGTTTGTATTAAGTTACGATGAAGGTCGCACAAACGTTGTAGTAAGTAGCCCGCGTAAAATGCTTGCTGCCGCAGCCCTAGTATCTGGAGCAGCAATAATATTAACTGGTAACTTAGCTCATGCCGATGGCTCTAACGATTCTGCAGAATCTAGTCAAGATAGTCCTGATCACGTAACAGTCGACAAAGGAAGTTCGGTATTTGCAGAACTTCGACAACAGGGATATACAGTCGGCGAAATAGCTCGTGATATGGAACGTAAGGGAATACCCCAAAGTGTTTGGACTAATCTTAAAGTGGCTGCTGGTTCGACCTGGAACGTAGACAATACGACCATTAACGAGCGTAATTCTAGACTTGGAATTCCAGAAGTAAATCAAACAGACCCATCAAGCAACCCAGACACTATATCTTTACCTGCAGGTGGTTCAATAATTAGTGTACTAAAAGAACTAGGCGTAAAAGACCCATATAATGCGGCCAAGCAAACTTTAAAATATAACGGAATGTCGGCTAACGACGCTAGACATATTCGTCCTGGTGTACCTATTGCTGTCCCTGCAGGTATATTGCCCAAAGCAAATGTTCCTGTTACGTCAACTCCTAACGAACAAGTAGTTCTGACCTTAGAAAAGCCAGGAGATACTCTTATTGGAATGTTAAAAGCCGAAGGTTCGGATAGTCCATTTTTAGACGCAAAAGAGGTTTTGGCTGTTAATTCTATGACCTTTGAAGATGCAGCAAAGTCACTAGTTGGTAAAGGATTTATAATCCCCGAAAGCGTGTCTATTCGTTTTAATAAACCTGCAAAAGCCAAAGTCCAAACTAGTATTATTACACCGCCAGATATCTTGCCAATAAACACTCCTAAACAAAATATCGAAGTAAAATTTATTGGTGATTCATTAACCGTAGGAATGCATAGCCTAGGCAACATAGATAGTGTAGGTAGCGCCGCAGGTATGAATGTGTCTAGTGAAGACGCAGCTACCGGAAGATCATTAACAGAGGCTTTAAATAAGCCTGTAAACTTTGACGACATATTAAGTAAAGACGTAATTGTTCTTGAACTAGGAACAAATGCAAAAGAAAATGACAACAAATTTGCAGAAAATTTGCGTTGGTACGTAAATCAAATAAAAACAGAAGTACAAAGTCGCGGCGTAAACATGCCAAAGATTTTTGTAGTAAACCAATTCGAAAGTGGTGATAAAAACGTTGTTCGTGACGAGTCAAGAAATCCTAAAATTGATCAGCTTGTTGAAGAATTAGATATTAATAAAATTGACTGGGCAAGTTATGCAGCAGCGCATCCTGAACTTTATGAAGGTGGGGATGGAGTTCACCCAAATGACTATAACAAAATGGCAGATTTTATAGTTAGTGATATTGCTCGTCAAACTACGCCAGAAGTTGTTGTTCCTGCAGAACCTGCAAACGAAGCACCTGTAGAACCACCAATTGTTCAAACACCGCCCGAAATTGTTGCACCAGCACCAGAAGTTCCTGCTGTAGAAGTACCAAAAGAAGTACCCACTACAGAGCCTGCACCCGTAATAGAAGCGCCAGTGGTTGTAGAAAAGCCTGCAGACACTGTAGTTATTCCAGCAATGCCGCTACAACCAGAGTCTATTGGCAAGCTAACCGGATTAGCAATTGAAGCAATTCGCAAAAGTGTTTCGGTTAACGGGGTATTGTCTAAAGAATCTGCTCAGGAAGCCTACAATTACATCTTGCTGATGCAAAATCACCCTGACAAATCTGGTGATTTTCCTAATCCTGAAGCTTTTTACGGAATACCGGCGCCAACACTAGATATGCCTTGGGTTGCAAGCCCAGATGCTTGTGCTACCGAACTTTTTGCTAAACCTAGCGAAATATTAGCCACAATGACCGACATAGCAATTTACGAATGGTTATTACAGCAACCACAATGGGCGGCTTACCGTGATAGTGTTTTAGTAATACGCGACAGAGTATCTGGCGATCACAAAACACATCAAAATGGGGACAAAGGCGATACTATTAGCCGTGATTTTACAATGGACAGTTCGGTAGGGAATAACGGTCCAGTATTTGACGTAACTTCGCCAAATTACAATCCAGAAATGACAACTCAAATGATGATCCTGCAAGGATTGTCATTAAACCCTTACGGCGAAAACTTGTACGAAGGAATTGTATTTGGTGACAAAGATGTCGTAAAAAATGTGAATAATGGCGTTAGATCGTTGGGTAGAACAGAAAAACTTGCTTATTATGCATCAGATCATAGCACCCACGCACACGAAAATTCTAACGTAAATAATGAATCTAAAGACGGCATTATTGGTACGCCAAACACAACTAAAAGCTGCCAATACAACTACGTAAATATGGACCCTGATTTAGTAGAATCATTAAAGATTAAACGTCAGAGTTATAGCAATCGACCGGCGCCTGCGTTAGCTAATCTTCCTGATTTTGATACATCTGATTTTTTGGTAAATAACAGTAGGACAACACCAGAAGTCGCAGTAACTGCCCAAGAAGCACCGGTAGTTGTAAATACAGAAAAAACTAACGCGTTCGTACTGTCTGCAGATGAATATATAAACACATACAACGGCGGGGAACACATTGAAGTTAAATTAAGAAACAGCAAAAACAGTGTAACCGCACCAGCCGAAGTACAACGAATGGTTGATTATGTTTGGAGAGTAGAAGGTGGTGTGTCGCCCGACGTAGTTAAGCAAGCCTTAACTGTAGGGCTTGCAGAATCTGGCCTTAATAACGAATCTATGAACAAGTCTACTGGCGACAGATGCGTGTTCCAGATTAATAAAATTAACAAAAACTTTATTAATAAGATTAATCAAAAATACGGCTGGAACATACAATACGACAATCTTCAGAACGACCTAGAAGGATGCGTGCGCGTGGCATTTGAGCTGTACAAACAGTCGCTAGGTAATGTTTACACACCTGAATTTATAAACAAATGGGTAGACAGTTTTGGGCTTAAACTTCCTGAAGATTTAATGAACCAAGTAATGAACGGAAAAGCTTCTGATGGCTGGACCGCCTGGCTTATGAGCGCTAAAAATACTGGATTACTTTAAGGAATAATATGCGCAGATTAACAAATTTAGAAAAATCTATGGGCGTACCAATAATTGGAAGCCCGTCAAATTCTCCTAGCAGAGAAACAAATATTAAAATTTACAAAAATAGAATATACGCAGGATCTGCATGTTTATTGTTAGCGACTGGAGTAGCATCTTGTAATAAAACAAATAATGAACCCCAGTCTTTACCGCCTCTTGTAGCACCTGTTACATCTGTTTTAAATTCTACAGAGTCAACCACTACATCTATGAAACTTTTAACCAGTTGTGGACCGCTAGAAGTTGTCGAACAGGGTGACAGCATTAGTGAAATATCTAAACGATGCAAAATACCTTTAGAATCAATAGTTTCATGGAACGCTATTGCTGACCCTGACAAAATTCAGTCAGGACAAACTTTGATATTGGCAGAACCAAGCACTACAACTAGTCCTGTCACCGAACCTACGGTTGCAGAAACTACGATTCCACCAGAAACAACTCTTGTACAAGTTGTTGCAGAAACAGTACCGGTAGTTACTGAACCTCTACCTAATGACTGGTTTTTGTCTGTTAAGGCATGTGCCGAATTAGGCGGCCGAAGAACAAGATTTACTAAGGGTCAATACTTAGGACTTACTTTAAAAAAGTTAGATGGATACGCCGACAATCAAATAGCTGCGTTTTTAGCTACAGACATTCCTGATACGTTTCATATAAGACAAATAACTGCTTCAACAGAAGGTAATATCGGCGCCGAATGCTTACCGCCGGCATCATTAATTGCTGCCAACGTACCTTTGCCAATAATTAATACTGTTAAAAAGCCATAAAATTTATTGTATTAAATGTTCATGTATGACAATCTAAAATCATAATTTAGAATGAATTTTTATGAACAATGAAAATAATGAAGATATTTTAGGTAACAAATTAACAGTTAATATTTTTGACCTGGTATCGTATGGACAACGTCAAGGATACATAAATAACGCCGTAATTTTACAAACTGTACCAAACCTTCAAGCATCAAATACTTTTCATAACGAATATGGGGCATTAAAATTAGGTTTTCCGGGAACAATTGATCCAAGCGGAATCTTTGAGATAGTCGAAAATTGGGATATAGACAGAATAGTTTTAGGACTACTTTATTCATTTGGCGAAAACGTATCTACTCGTGAGTTCTTATATAAAAGCCTTGCTGCTGCGGCATTACAGCCACCAGTTACAATTAACATTGCTTATACTTAATAAAAGAGCGATAATTAAACTATATAAACATAAGTTTAATAGTGGGACTCGACAAACAATTTATGGGACTATTCGGATTCAAAAAAAAGAAGAGCACCAATAGTGCACTAGCTAATAGTCTTCAGAGTGAGAGAGTAAAAAGCGATATTATTGTAAACTCAATCGATGACGGAGTTATACAAATAAACGCCGATGGGGTTATTGGTTTATTTAACCCAGCAGCCGCAAAAATAACTGGATGGCTATCCGGCGAGGCTGTAGGCGTAGATTATAGGTCAGTTATAAAAATAGTCGACGAAAAAGGCATTGAATACCCCGAAAACGAACATCCTTTTGCAAAAGCATTAATAAACAAATCTATAGTTCACGACAACCTATCTACGATTATGAGCAGAAATAATAAAAATATTGCTGTAGATATTAGCATTTCACCTTTACTAGAAAATGACGGAAATCTTCAGGGAATTGTTGGAGTTTTTAGAGACGTTACTGATCAAAGAAAAGCCGAAAAACAACGTGCTGACTTTATTAGTACTGCTAGTCATGAAATGCGTACACCAGTAGCAGCCATAGAAGGCTATTTGGCGTTAGCACTTAATGAAAGAGTAAGTAAAGTTGACGCTAAGGCAAAAGGCTTTTTAGAAAAAGCACACGAAAGCACAGAACGACTAGGTAGACTTTTTCAGGACTTGTTAACAAGCGCAAAAGCCGAAGATGGTCGCTTAAGTAGTCACCCAGTAGTAGTAGAAATGGGGGATTTTTTAGAAAAACTTACTCAGGATCTTCGTTTTAGCGCAGAAAAAAAGGGGCTAGATATGGAATTTATAGTTGGCTCTGCTGCAGGAAGTGGATTTTCTGACGCCAGTAGAGTCATAAAGCCGTTATATTACGTGTTTGTAGATTCAGATAGAATTCGTGAAGTAATAACTAACCTGTTTGATAACGCAGTTAAATATACCGAAACCGGCAAAGTAACAGTTGGCATTACAGGCGACGACAAAGTTGTTCAATTTAGGATTCACGATACAGGTCCTGGTATACCAGTAGAAGATCAATCTCATCTGTTTCAAAAATTTTATCGTGTAGATAATACTACTACTAGAACAATTGGCGGAACAGGACTTGGACTATTTATATGTAAAAAAATTATAGAACTTTATGAAGGCAGAATTTGGGTAGAAAGCTCTGTTGGAATGGGAAGCACTTTTTTGATTAATTTACAGAGGTTAAGCCCCGAAAAAGCATCACAATTACAGCTACATCAAGCAAGTCAAATAAACAGTGGAGCAGAAATAATATCACCTACAACATAAGCGTGATACAATGGAGCTTATAAAGCATATTATGAATACATTACAAAGAAAAGGATACTGATCGATGGCCAAAATAATGCTAGTCGAAGACGACAATAACTTGCGCGAAATTTATGAAGCAAGATTACTTGCAGAAGGTTACGAAATTGTAACAGCCCGCGACGGAGAAGAAGCATTGGCGGTAGCCGTAAAGGAACGTCCAGATCTTATTATTTCGGATGTAATGATGCCTAAGATTAGCGGTTTTGACATGCTAGATATTTTGCGTAGTACCCCAGAGACTAAAGACGTAAAAGTCATAATGATGACAGCACTTAGCCAGGCCGAAGACAAAGAAAGAGCATCAAAGTTAGGCGCAAATAGATACTTAGTTAAATCCCAGGTTACATTAGAAGATGTTGCAAAAGTCGCTCATGAAGTATTAGAAGGCACTACAGGCGCAAGCCCTGCAGTAGCTGCACCGGCACCGGCTGTCGCACCGGCACCAGAACCTACACCTGTTGTTGCACCGGTTACTCAAGTCGAACCCGTAGCAGTAGTCGAACCGGTTGTAACACCTACAGTAGTTGCAGTACAAGTAGAGCAAACAGCCGAAGAACCAGCTACAGATGTTAGTAACATAGCAGCAAACACAGTAACATCAGCTACAGCCGGTATTACTGACCTTAATAGCCCAATTGTGCAACAAGCACCTGTAGTACAAGTACCTGAAATGCCAGAAATAGAAAAACAACCAGATGAATTATGGTCCACTCCTGCAACCACACCCGAAACAACGGTCGAACCAGACGCCGCAGTAACACCAATAGTCGCAGATAGCGCAGAAGTCACTTCTGCATATGCCGTAGTAAACGAAGCAGCTACGCAGACACTCGAACAAGAAGAAGCAGCAATAGCAAAGCAAATAGAAAACATCATTGATACAACACCAGCGCCAACTACAGAATCATCTATTACTATTCCAGTAACAACAGAGCCTGCCGAAAGTACACCTGTAGCGGCCGATCCCGTAACATCACCTTCTACGTCCGGAGAAAAAGTAATTCAACCTTTAGTTACGCCTGCTGGACCTGATATACACGAACTTGCAGCAAAAGAAGAAGCTTCCGAAAACGGCCATGTATCAGGATCTGTTATTGAACCTACAAACACACCAACTGCAAAACCTGCCGGTGGTATTGACCCTAGTTCATTAGCTCTGTAAAACTTAACTGCATTTTTAAAGCAGTCAAAATAATAATTTTTTAGATAATTACTTTATACTATAGCTATGAGATTAAATAAATGGATCGCTGCGCATAGTTTGCATTCTAGGCGAAAAGCAGATGAACTAATTGCCAGTGGGCGTGTAGCAGTAAACGAAGTTACTGCTATTTTAGGAACAACTGCCGACGACGACAGCATTGTTACTATTGACGGTAAACGAATTGGCACAAAAATGAATAACGACGTTAAAGTAGTTTTACTTTTAAATAAACCAATCGGTTATGTTTGCAGCCGAAACGGGCAGGGTGCACCAACAGTTTATGGACTGCTACCTCTTAAATATCACCATTTAGACATAGCTGGAAGATTAGATAAAGACAGTTCGGGACTTGTTATATTAACAAACAATGGCGAATTAATGCAGCAACTAACGCATCCATCGTTTAAAAAAGAAAAAGTTTATAATACTACTCTTGATCATGCCTTATCACAAGCTGACCAGGCATCAATAGAATCTGGCGTTAAGCTAGAAGACGGACTAAGTTCGTTAAAACTTTCACTAATTAGTGCAGACAAAAAACAATGGCAAGTCACTATGCATGAAGGTCGCAACCGTCAAATAAGACGAACATTTGCACTACTTGACTATGATGTAATTAATTTAAGCCGACTATCGGTAAGCGAATATACCCTAAATGGTATAGAAGAAGGAAAATACGTAATTAGTAAATAACCATGAAAACAGATCCTAATATACTCAAATCACAGATACAAAATGCCGAATTATTGGCTACTAAGTCTGAATTTTATAATATGTGTGACGATGGCCTAGACGCATGGCAGTCGGCAGTTGAAGTTATAAGAATCAATTCTGACAATTCTAGTACTATAGAAACCGATGCGTTAATTGCGGCCTGCGGCATTGCTTACCGTATTCAACAATATTCTAGACAAAATTTATTAACTGCTAAGAGTATCGCCGTTCAAGATACGATTATTAAAGATTCGTCAGAGATTTTTCCTGATTTAACAAAAAATATAAGCGAACATAGTCGAACTTGTGGCGATTATTTGGTCCAAAATCCAACCACAAACGAACAAATAGAGTTTGATAATAGTTTAATGCGTTTATATATCCCAGCAGATTTAAAATCAAGACTATCACCTATATCTGCTTTAGCAATAGAGACTTCAGTACTTTTAGAAATATGGAGCAGTGGGATAAATTTTAGTAAATATAACCCAAGCAGTTATTGGGCGTAATTTAACCACTCAAAATCCTAAATCACACAGTACGTTTATTATATAAAATGTACATTTTACAAAAGTGACTACATCTGTTATAATCATTACAACATGAGTAAAAAAGTTCCTATTGTCGCTATTGTCGGGCGTGCCAATGTTGGCAAGTCTAGTCTGTTTAATGCAATCATTGGCAGACGAGAAGCTATTGTAGCCGACGAAGCAGGAACTACTCGCGACAGCATTAGTGCCCGAGCGACCACTAGTGATGGACATGATTTTTGGTTAGTAGATACTGCCGGAATGAAAGACGCCGAAGATGATTTTGAATTTACTATTCAGGAACAAATCCTACAAGCTGCCGACAGTGCAGACGTAATTTTAGTAGTCGTAGAAGCTCATACAAGCATCAGTGAAGAAGACCGACGCGTTGCTAAAATGGCTCTTAAAAGCCGTAAACCTGTAATTTTGCTTATAAATAAGAGCGATAAGGCTCAAAAGGGCATAGCTGCCCCTTACGAACGTCTTGGTATTAAAAACATGATTCCTACTAGTGCTATTCACAGAAGTGGACTAGAGGTCTTGTATGGCGCGCTAGAAGAGTTAATCCCAACGGCTTCTATTACAGAAGATACAGATCGCATAAGAGTAGCCCTACTAGGACGCCCAAACGTAGGTAAAAGTAGCTTATTTAACGCAATTAGCCTAAAGCAACAAGCAATTGTAGCCGACAGGGCAGGAACTACCCGCGACATTAACCGAACAGTAGTTAAATTTCATAACCGCGAAATTGAATTATTAGATACTGCCGGAATTAGACGAAGCGGAAAAATAGAACGCGGTATTGAACACTTTAGTGTTTTACGTAGTTTGTCGGCTATAGAACAATCCGATGTTTGTTTATTGTTACTAGACGCCAACGAACTAAGTGTTGCGCTTGACCAAAAAATTGGTGGACTTGTAAAAGAAGCTGGTAAAGGACTAATTATAGTCGTAAGTAAGTGGGACAGCGTAGAAAAAGACGCCTACACACGCGACAGCATGGCTCCAAAAATTATTGAAGATTTTAAATTTATGCCTTGGGCGAGCCTTATTTTTACAAGTAGCGTAACTGGTCAAAACGTATCAAAAATCTTTGAAGTAGTACTAGAAATTATGGAAAAAAGAACTCAGGTTCTTAAAACTGCCGAACTTAATAAATGGTTACGCAAAATGGTTGACCGACATCCTCCTGCAGGAACTAACAACAAGCAACCTAAGCTTCGTTATATGATCCAAGAAGAAAACCCTATTCCTGCATTCAGAATATATGGAAGTCAGACAAAGTTTGTCCACTGGAGTTATAGACGATACTTAGAACGCGAACTTAGATTGGCATATGATTTTGCAGGTACACCTTTGCAAATTTGGTTTATTGACCGCGACATCGACAAAAAGAAGACAGACGAACCAGAAGGTAAAAGTGGCGTGCAAAACAAAAACGCTAATCTTCGTAAAATTGGTAAAAAAGTAGCCCGAACAAGCGACAAAAAAGCCAAAAAAGCCGCAAAATAATCAAATAAAGTCGCTTAGGTCATATATACTCTTAAGTAATGGCTTTATTTATGAAAAAAACCGACACCGGTACGCATGCGCCGATTTATACTATTGGTTCTAATAAAACAATTCTTGTTGTAGGACTTGGCAATATTGGACGAGAATATGAAGGCACAAGGCATAATGTAGGTTTTGAAGCAGTTGATTATTATGCGCAGCAACAAAATTTTCCTGACTGGGTGTCTAAAAAGGACCTAAAATCTGCCGTAACAAGTCAAACTGTTGCCGGCACGCGTGTAATATTGGCTAAACCAACTACTTTTATGAACCTATCTGGTGAAGCAGTACAGTCAATTGCGCATTTTTATAAAGTAAGTCCGTCGGATATTTTAATAGTCCATGACGAACTGGATATTGAGTTTAAAAAAATCAGAACCAGTATTGATGGTAGCGCCGCTGGACATAACGGAATCAAATCTATTATTACTGTTTTAGGTGATAAATTTGGACGAATTCGTGTTGGAATAGGTCCTAAAAAACCAGAACAAATGGATAGCGCCGATTTTGTATTGGCAAAATTTAACGAAAAAGAACAAAAGTTTTTAACGTCTACAGTTAAAGAAGTCGCTAGTATCATAAGTGAATTTAGCGCTAGTGGTAGTTTGTTTATAGAAACAAGAAACGTACTCTAAAATTTAGTAATTGTCTCTTATGTTGTACGCTTCATCTAAGCAAGTTTGCTGAGCAATATGAAGTTCGACTAAACGTTCGCGCGTCTGAGAAAAAATAAATTTTTGAACAGTTCGGTCGTCGCCTTCGATTAAAGGCGGTAGGTATATCGGGCTTCCCATAACTGCAACAATTGGTTTACCAAACCACAATGGACTGCGTTTATCGTCCACAGCTACACCTGCTATAGCAAGCGGCACAATAGGTACTTCGTGCCGAAGGGCAAGATGAAATGCGGTCTTTTTTGGCTGTAAAACTGTACGTGTGTCTGATTTAACGCGTGTACCTTCGGTGAATGCATTAATGCTGTTACCAGCGTCCAAAAAAGACCCAAACGATTTATTTATGCCTTCAAAATTAGGCTGTTTACGATCTACTGCAACGGCACCTAATTTGTGAAAAACTAGTGCCAAAAAATTACTTTTAAACAATGAATCCTTTGCTACCGGGCGTGCATAACGAAGATCGGCACGTTCTGTAGCCTGTACAAAATATGGAATATCTAACCAAGAACGGTGAGTACTAGCAATAACGGCTGGACCTTTTATTTGTTTTACTGATTCTGGTATTTCGGATACAAAATTACCATTTTTGACTGCCATAATTCCAAAAAGTGCTCTAGAAACTACAAAGTGAAAAGGCTTATTTACTTTAGATTGTGATGCCCAATCATAATATTTTGCAGAGTTATCAAAACTTGTGTTGAATTTTTTATCCATTATTTTGCAATTATAGCACATTTATGGCTATTCAGGTTTATTTTACATAATTTAATAGGGTAGTATTCTTAAAATAAAAACGACTACCAGAGGGTGAGAAATGCCATTCGGCATTTTGCAAGGAAACCTACTCTTCAAAACTTGTTTTGATAGACGTAGTTTCGGGGTCGCAGAATGCGACTGGGCACCGCTAAGGGTATTCTTAAAATAAAAACGACTACCAGAGGGGGTGGGCACCGCTGGTAGTCGATTTTATGGCTCAAGTTAACTTAAGCCTAAGAAACACCCTTCAACCCACCTTGAAGGCCTCTTTTTATTAAACAAACTCGCAAAAGATGTTCAATAAAAAGCCCACTCTAGGTTTGTCCGCTACCACAAGCCAAAACTCAAAAAAACGAGAGGCGGGTGCGGGGTTAAAGGGGTTAGTCTGTCTTAGAACGCTTTTAATCTTTCGACTAAAGCGCTTGGAGCAAAAGAACGCGGAGGGTAACAACGACTTCTACTTTGCAAACACGTTCTAAAACAACCTAACATCGTAATTGTTACTTGCGTAACACTTACGGCATTGATTTTGGGTATAAGGTGCATGAAGTACAATTAAAGTACTTAACAGGTTGCAATTATAGCAAAAATGTTTCATTATGTCAATAGTAAGAAACTAATTTGTATGAATAGCAATAAAAGTATACACAAACATAAGCTTGATGGTATTACTGGTGATCGACTTAATAGATTACACGACAGTCCGCCGATGCTTTTTTATCGTGGCATAGAACCTAATGAACTTTTAACCAGACCTACAGTAGCAATAGTCGGATCACGCAAGATGTCTGCTTACGGCAGGGCCGTTACAGAAAAAATCGCGACCGAACTAGCCAATGCTGGAGTTGTGATAATAAGTGGGCTGGCGTTAGGTGTTGATTCTGCGGCTCATCGTATGGCTGTAGAAGCAGGCACACCTACTATAGCTGTACTTGCTGGTGGCCTAGATAATATACACCCCTCGTCGCACACAGACCTCGCTAGATCGATTTTGAGCGCAAATGGCGCATTGGTATCAGAATACCCAGAAGGCATGCCTCCTATGGCTCATCAGTTTGTTGCCCGTAACCGAATAATTGCAGCGTTAGCAGACTGTGTAGTAATAACAGAAGCAGCTATAGGAAGTGGGTCATTACATACCGCAGCGTTTGCGATTGATTTAGGTAAACCCGTTTTAGCCGTTCCAGGACCTATAAACAGCAGTCTTAGCGAAGGTACTAATCAGTTAATAAAAACTGGCGCCGAACTAATAACCAATGTTGACGACATATTAAATGCAATGCACTTAGTTAAAAAAGATCGGCAGCAAAACTTATTTGGCAACAACAACTCAGAAACGGCCATCCTTATTGCTATTTCTAAGGGAATAACCGACGGGTCCATGATTCAGGAAGCAAGCAATTTAGATAGTATTATCTTTGCTCAAACGCTAACAATGTTAGAAATAAACGGCAAAATTCGCGCACTAGGCGGCAACATGTGGGCCCTAAAATAGATTTGCATAAGTATGTATAAGCCTGTTAGTGTAGCGAGGCACCACGTTAACGTGTTAACATTAAGCAGGAATTTATGGCAAATAAAAATTTAGTAATTGTAGAAAGTCCGGCTAAAGCTAAAACTATCGAGAAGTATCTTGGTAGCGAATATACTGTAAGAAGTAGCTTTGGTCATATTCGTGATTTGCCAAAAAAAGGCATGAGTATAGATAAAGAAAACGGCTTTATTCCTACTTACGAGATTCCAACTGACAAAAAAAAGGTAGTAGCAGAACTAAGAAAACTAGCCAAAGATGCGACAGTTTGGCTAGCAAGTGACGAAGACCGAGAAGGGGAGGCTATATCTTGGCACCTTTGCGAAGCACTCAAATTGGACCCTAAAACTACTAAACGTATCGTTTTTCATGAAATTACAAAACCTGCTATTTTAGAAGCGATAAAAAATCCAAGAACAGTTGATTTACACTTAGTAGATGCCCAACAAGCCCGTCGCGTACTTGACCGACTTGTTGGATATGAACTAAGCCCAGTACTATGGAAAAAAGTTCGACCTGGACTTAGCGCAGGTCGCGTACAATCTGTTGCAGTACGAATTATCGTAGAACGAGAACGCGATATTAAGGCCTTTGAAAGTAGCAGTTCTTTTAAAATATTGGCTGAATTTAAATTAAAAGACGGAACAATATTACCTGCAGAACGAAAAGATAAAATAGAATCTTACGCAGAAGCATTAACTTTAGTTAATAAATCAATAGAATCAAACTTTACAATAACCGATGTAGAACAAAAGCCAGGAACCAAAAACCCTAGCGCACCATTTACTACAAGTAGTTTGCAGCAAGAAGCAGCACGAAGATTAGGCTACGGCGTTCGTCAAACTATGACGATAGCTCAAAGACTTTATGAAAACGGGCACATTACTTATATGCGTACCGACAGCACCAATTTATCTGGTCAAGCTATAAGCGCTGCAACAGATTACATTAATAAAAATTACGGCGATAAATACCATCAGGTCCGTCAGTTTAAAACTAAAAATGCAAGTGCTCAAGAAGCGCACGAAGCAATACGCCCAACAGACATAAACGCACTTGAACGCGGCGACGATGGCCAGCAAGAAAAATTATATAAACTTATCTGGCAAAGATTTGTCGCAAGTCAAATGTCTGCTGCTTCAATCCAAAAAACCGAGATAACTATAGCTGCCAGCGGACAGTCTGTTCCGTTTTTAGCTAAGGGTGAAGTACTTACATTCGACGGATTTTTAAAGGTTTACGGCGGCGGTAAAGACGATGTTATTTTGCCTCAGGTCAATAATGGCGACACACCTTCGCTAAAAGGCCTTGAAGCACACGAAACATTTTCTAGACCACCTGCAAGATTCTCTGAAGCAAGCTTAGTTAAAGCCTTAGAAGAAATGGGAATCGGCCGACCAAGTACTTACGCACCTACTATTAGTACAATCCAAACCCGCAGTTATGTAGAAAAAACTGACCTAGAAGGACGAGAACGCGACGTTAGAATAATAAAACTAGTAGATTCAAAAGTTACAGAAGTAACCGAACAAGAAACAACTGGTGCTGACAGAGGTAAACTACTTCCAACTGCAATGGCAGAAATGACTACAGACTTTTTGGTAAAATATTTTGCGCCTATAGTAGACTTTGATTTTACAGCTAAAGTAGAGGCTGAGTTTGACCAAATAGCAGAAGGCAAAGTAGCGTGGAACAGAATGATTGGTGATTTTCATAAGGAACTAGTGCCGCTGATCGCAAACAGCGCCGACGTATCGAGGTCAGAAACAAGCCAAGCACGCGTTTTGGGTGCAGATCCTAAAACCGGTAAACCGATTATTGCAAGATTTGGTCGTTTTGGACCAATGTTACAACTGGGTGAAGTCGAAGGCGAAGAAGAAAAACCAAAATTTGCCCCACTTCCTAGTGGAACAACCCTAGACACAGTTACGCTTGATGGCGCGCTAGAAATGTTTAAACTACCAAGACTTGTTGGACTAACAACAGACGGAAGAGAGATTAAAGCAAACATAGGTCGTTTTGGACCATACGTTGTAGTAGGCAAGACCTTTGTATCTATAAAACCACATGATCCACTAGATATTGACCTTGATACAGCCCGAGAATTTATAGCAGACAAAGAAAAATCTGCAGCCGAAAACTTGATATCTGATTTTGGAACTATAAAAGTGCTAAAGGGAAGATACGGCCCATACATAACAGACGGTAAAAAGAATGCCAAAATACCAAAAGGCACACAACCAGAAGCAATCACAGAATCTGAAGCTAAAAAATTGATTGCTGACGCACCAGCAAAAGGCAAAGCTAAAAGATTTACCAAAAGAACCAAAAAGTAACCATAAACTCAATCTGTAGAACTGTAAACTACATTTATCCACAATTTGTACCATTAGCGACTATCTTTTGTAGTAATATTGACACACAACTTTTTATGCAATATGCGCTATTACGTGTTAGAATATAAATGTAATAACACTAGTTTGACTTTCTAGTACATTTGTTTTATTATTAACTTAATACATTTTAGATAGAGAACACGAATGACTGACTCAACAAAAGATATCAAGGTAAATATAGAAAAAGCCGTTCAAGACATATTGGACGTTATTGAACGCGAACGCGAACGAGAAATTATTGCTCGTCGTTACGGTTTGTTTGACAGAAAAGAAACACTAGAACAAATAGGTGAATTGCTTGGCATAACCCGCGAAAGAGTACGACAACTAGAAAAAGCAGTAGTAGCTAGACTAAAATCATTGGCAACTACTGATTTACCTCATATTAATGAAATTAAAGACGTATTTGAAGAAGAAATTAAAGCATTAGGACACGTTGCACGTATTAGCGACCTAACTGCAAAACTTACTGATGAAGCTACAAAACTTGATCAATCAAGAGTTTCATTTTTGGCACAATTAGTACCAACACTTGCATTCGTAGACGAAAGTGACCACTATTTTATGTCTGCTGGAATAGCAAGCACACACAGCGAAAAATCAATCCGAGAACAAGTTAATCACGTTATTGATGGAATTAAAAAAATTGGAGCACCTGCAAAAATCGAAGAAATAGCAGGATCAATAGGACACCCTGATTCTAGCCGAACAAAGGCGCTAGCTAGCGTAAGCAAACATCTAGCAACACTAAATGGCCGCTATGGCTTAGTAAAATGGCCAATGGTAAACCCAAAGAATATTCGCGACAAAATATATGTTATTTTGCACGAAAACGGCAAACAAATGCACTTTAACGAAATCGCAAAATCTATTAGAGACAGCGGTTTTAAACGTAAAGAAGTTACGACTCAAGCAATTCACAACGAACTTATAAAAGACGGTCGATTTGTATTAGTTGGACGCGGAATTTATGCACTTAAAGAATGGGGCTACAAAAAAGGAACTGTTGCTGACGTTATTACCGAAGTACTTAAAGAAGCTAAACAACCTTTGCACAGAGACGAAATTGTTAAACGAGTTCTAAAAAAGCGTTTTGTTAAAGAAACTACAATACTACTGAACTTACAGGGTAAATCAGAATTTAAGCGTGTCGCTAAAGCAACTTACGATTTAGCCGTTTAATTACATAGCGTAAAAATACACTCTAAGCGTGGCGTCTGACAACGCTAGTGCTATAATATATCGTGAAAGACATCTCTTAACTTATGGCTATTTTACGTAAAAAACCACATTCATACAGCAACACTGTTTTATTGACGCTCGAAATTCCTCGTACAAACGATAAAAAAGAATTAGCGGCAGAACAAATGCTTGCGTCCCTGCATGGCATATTGCGTAGCAAAAAAGAACTTCGTTTAAGTAATGAATCGCAGGAACACATAAGCCTAGAAATGAGTGCGATAGATAGTCGCATAAGATTTTATGTATGGACTCCTCGACATCTTCAGGCGTTTGTTGAAGGTCAAATATATGCACAATATCCGACTGTTCAAATTACAGAACAAGAACACGATTATACCGCGCGTGCATTAAATCAACCCGTTATATATTCTACCGAACTAACATTAACGACGCACGACACGCTACCAATTAAAACTTTTCCTAGTTTTGAAGTAGATCCGCTTGCTGCAATAACCGCGACGCTAGCTAAGCTAGACAAGCCAGATGAAGAGGTTTGGATTCAGATTATGGCTAGGCCTATTGCCGATGAATGGCATAAAAAAGGCGCAAAGCAAGCAGCCAGAATTAAAAAAGGCAGTTCACCTGCTGGAAGTGCCGGATTTGGATACATCGGACAAGCCTTTGCAGCCCTTATTAAACCCCCCGAGATATCTAAAGCTGCAAGTTCTTCGCTAGAACTTTCGGAACGCGACAAGGGTCGTATTCGCGCCATAGAAGAAAAAAGTATAAAACTTGGGTACCAAGTTAAAGTTCAAATTTTATACGCCGGACCTGATCAGTACACTGCCAAAAATCGTATGCAGGCAATGGTTGGCGCTTTTAAGCAGTTTAATACTACTAACTTAAACGGATTTACAAATAAAAAACCAAGCTTTAACAGAGAAAAAATTACTGAATATCGTACCAGATTTTTTATAGATAATGGATTCATTTTAAACATCGAAGAACTGGCAAGTTTATTCCATCTTCCGCATACTACTGTCGAAACACCTAACATAGTTTGGGCTACTACTAAAACAGCCGAACCGCCTGCAAAAATCCCTACAAGCAAATCATTATCCCCAGAAAAACTAAGCCTTTACGGTGTTACTAATTTTCGCGGAACAAATACGATATTTGGTATTGGCAGGGAAGACCGCGGTCGTCATATGTACATTATTGGTCAAACAGGTACAGGTAAGTCAGGGTTATTAGAACTTTTGGCACTGTCGGACGTTTACCACGACGAAGGTATGGCAATTATTGATCCGCACGGTGATTTTGCTCAAAACATTTTAAAATTTATTCCTGAACGAAGAGTAGGGGACGTAGTGTATTTTAACCCTGCAGACGGTGATTTTCCTATTGGATTTAACCCGTTAGAAGTCACTGATCCTTCTCTTAAAAATCACACCTGTAGCGAACTTGTAGGTGTTCTTAAAAGAATGTTTGATAGCTGGGGTCCAAGACTTGAATATATATTAAGGTACACAATCTTAGCGCTACTAGATTACCCAAATGCAACAATGCTTGATATCACAAGAATGCTTACCGAAAAAATGTTCCGCGAAGATGTTATTAGCCACATTAACGATCCAGTAGTCCGAAACTTTTGGACAATTGAATTTGCTAGTTGGAACGACAAATTTGCAAGCGAAGCAGTAGCGCCAGTACTAAACAAAATTGGTGCTTTTACCGCTAACCCCATTTTGCGTAACATTGTCGGTCAAACTAAAAGTTCTATTAACATTAGGCAGTTAATGGACGATGGAAAAATTTTAATAGTAAACTTATCGCGTGGAGTAATAGGCGAAGATAACGCAGCAATATTAGGTGCACTGTTGGTCACTAAAATTCAATTGGCAGCAATGAGTAGAGCCAATATTCCAATGGAAAAAAGACGCCCGTTTTATTTATACGTAGACGAGTTTCAAAACTTTGCTACAGATTCGTTTGCAGTAATTCTTAGTGAAGCTCGTAAATACGCACTTAACTTAACCGTAGCCAATCAATATGTATCACAAATGTCCCAGGTTGTAAGAGATGCTGTATTTGGAAACGTCGGATCTATGATTAGTTTTAGAGTAGGTGCCGACGATGCATCATTTTTAGGTAAGTATTTTGCGCCACAGTTTGAACCCCAAGACATAATGCAGCTTCACAATAGACACTTCTTTGCCACTATGACGTTAAATGGCGAAAAAACTCAGCCTTTTTCTGGATCTACACTACAAATACCAAAAAACATGAATGACTACACTTCAAAAATTGTAACCAATAGTCGCAAGCAATACGCTCAATCAAAAATTGCGGTAGAACTAGCCATAGAAGACCAAACTAAACCTATACACATAAATAATGCATATAAAGCACAGAGGCCATACACAGCAGCTGTACAGGCCTTAAAACCACACAATAATGCTGCCGAACATCCTAAAAATGATAAATCGCCCACTAAACATACTCGATCACACAAAAATAAACTATTTTCTAAAAAACAAACAAAATACGAACACGATAATAATAGTCCAAATCCGACACAAACAAAATCTGATATCGATGAAACCTTTATAAAGCTTAGGTAGTGAACAGTTAAGCTAAGCAAACATTAAAACAATAAAATTAAAGATTAGTAAGTATATAAATTAGGCAACGCAGGGGCAGAAAGCTATATACACACAACGTCGCACAATGTATATTTTGCGACTGCATATATGTATCTTCAAGCTGATTGGTATTACCTTTAGGTAGGGGCCTGATCTTAAGTCACTTGTCATTTGTCACTAGTAATTAACAAAGATATTACTCACAAACTGCTAACTAGTCACTATTAACTAGTCACAAGTCACCACACATCCTGTAAGTTATCCACAGCACATTCAAATTGCTATATCGTGAAACTTACTACGTTTTCACGGTAGTTAAAATTATTTGCAATTCCCCTATTTATGTAGTTTTGTATGTTATTTGACATAACGCCCTACTTGTTAAGTAAGTATGTTTTTTTTAAAATTTAATAATATGAACAAAATACGAACATTAGGCAGAAGTGGGGCAAGGTACAAAACTATTTTACAAAAACACGTTCGCCTAATCTAACGTCTATATATTCTTGTGCCAAAGATGCTGATTCTACATTTTTAAGAACAGCTAAGTAAGCACCTACTTGTTGTGCTGCATCCCCTGTTAACGATAACTTAATAATATATTTTTTATCTTTTACCTGTACATGTAGTTCACCAGCACCTAAAGGTAACTTAGACGTTACGACTTCGATATTAGCTATAGCTAGTTCTTTATACATAGACTCTAAAAAATCTATGTCACTAGTTAGTAGCACAGGCTTACCTATTGATACGTTTAATGGTGCTTCGTCTTTTAAGTAATGGAGTTTTTCTTTTTTAGCAGATTCAATCTCGTTTGCATCTGCTAATATTACGCCGTTTTCTCCTACTAT